>NZ_DAOMOZ010000376.1:0-1693 GCF_035444585.1 Agriterribacter sp. | reverse complement strand
TTAACTGTTCGATCAATAACCCGTTACCGCTTACGCTGATATTGCTGATCTTGTCTGCGATCTTTTCCACATATTCCATTTCTTTCAGCTTCCACAACATCGCGTTTTCTTCCATCAGCCTGGCAGTATTCAGCAAGCTACGGGTGCTGGCCGTTTCTTCCCGCCGCATGATGGTATTTGCCTGCGCTTTCTTTTCAGCGATCAATACCTGGTTCATGATCTCCTTTACATCGCCCGGCAATATGATATCACGGATACCGAAGTCATTCACCACTATACCCAATGCTTCAGCGTTTTTCTGTACAGTTTGCAAAATGAAAGGGGTAATGGCTTCTTTTTTCTCCAGCAATTCATCAAATCCAAAGCCGGCAACATATTCCCGCAACGCCAGTTGAAATGCCACATACAATTGCCTGCCGTATTCCTTGTTTTGCAGCAAAGCTTTTTCAATATCAGTTACCTGGTATTGCGCCCATGCGTTGATACGCAATGCCGCTTTATCTTTGGTCAGAATTTCCTGGCCATTGATCTCCAGTTGCTGCTGGCGGGTGTCTATTTTACCAACATGCACGGCAATTGCATTCTTCCACCAATAGTATACACCGCTTTGCAATACCTGCACAAATTTTCCGTCAATAAACAATACCGCTTTTTCAAAGCTTTCCACGCTTACGCTACGAACGAATGGGGCAACCAGGCGATGCAATAATACCGTACGTTCTATAGGTTCAGTGACCTCAATCTTTCCAATATCTGCTTTTATAAATTTATATTCCACGGCACCTTTCCAAAAGGTATAGCGACCTGCACCGAATACTGCTTCCAGCAAACCGTTTTTATATTGTAATGCAATTTCATTGTCTTTTACATCCAGCACGAGCAATGCCCCTGCAAGCGCAGCGTCCTTCAACAATATGTTCAATTCCACCGGTGCATTGAACGGCTTGGTTATATCAAACAATTGTACGGTTTCATTGCTCCAGAACCAGTAGCTTCCTTCGTTCAGCATCCGCCGATACACGCCGTTTTTAAACACCAACCCTACATGGTAGGCGTTTACTCTTACATTTTTCATCTTCTTCTCTTTTTAACTGTTACTATTATTAAAATCTTCCTTGCTTAGTATTAAAGTCAGGGTTATTTATCACTTTGTATAGCGGGCATTAAGCGCTGTGATGTTAAACAAGGCAGTTTTTATCTTTTCACTGCCCGCAGGCAAAGAACCCAGATAAAAAGTGTTTTGTCGCTCATTACAACTGGCATAACACACTGGCGATAGATCAGTTGCCGTGCTGCTGCCGCATATATGCTTACGGCATATTTACTTAAGTATTCCGGCCGATAAATAACCCTCACTTTAAGTCGTCACCATTTTTTAAGAAGCGGTGTACTTCTTTACTCAACATCCGAAGTGTTGTGTTCTACCATTGAACTACCCTGCTTTTCAGCCGGAGCGGGATTCGAACCCGCAATGGTCTGTTGCTCTAACCGCTGAGCTATCCCGCCTGAGGCAGGAAAGGGACTCGAACCCCTGACCCACAGGTTATGGAGGGAAATACATGTTATTGCAACAGCATACG
Organism: Agriterribacter sp.; assembly: GCF_035444585.1. Classification (GTDB taxonomy): domain Bacteria; phylum Bacteroidota; class Bacteroidia; order Chitinophagales; family Chitinophagaceae; genus Agriterribacter. The sequence goes on along the minus strand of NZ_DAOMOZ010000376.1, from coordinate 113 downwards.
GCAGGTTACTACCGCCGCACTATAGTGCTTTTAAAACACACATCCGGTTTGCTGCTAACATGCCGCTTCCCCATCTTGCCGTTAAGCAAGCCATTTTAAGCCTTTCCATTAAG
>NZ_DAOMOZ010000375.1:0-1739 GCF_035444585.1 Agriterribacter sp. | reverse complement strand
TAATAACTTCAAATACGTGGCCGACCCCGACCGCGATGAATATTTTGCTTCGCCCAGGGAAACCATTGAAAATGGTATGGGTGGAGACTGTGATGATCATACTATTTTAATGATATCGGCCCTGAAAGCTATTGGCGGCAAATGCCGGATGGTGTTAACCGAAAACCATGTATACCCCGAGCTGTATTGCGGCGATAAAAAAAACTTTACCGAACTGCAGGAAGCCATTACCCATTTATTTGCTACTGAAAACTTCACGGGCTTATACTATAGGGAAGAGTCGGGCAGTTACTGGATCAACCTTGATTATACAGCCCGCCATCCCGGAGGGCCTTATGTAGATAACAAAGCATACGCGATTGTAGAATTTTGACCGGTTAAGCGTTGCTGTTATGTTGCTGTTCCATTTGCCGGATGGCTTTTTCGGCCCTGCTGTACGCTTCTTTCACTTTATAATTATACCATTTATCCTTCAGCAGTTTTCTCATGGCATTATCAAAATTGCGGGTAAATACAAGATTGCTGAAACCCGTAACCCTGTCGCGGGCCGATGATAAGGCACGTACGCTTACAGAATATCCTCCCGTTACATATTGTATATAATGCCAGTAACCCGCGGGCATAAATAATGTTTCACCAAAACTTATTACACATTCCCAACCATTGGCATATTTTAACGCAGGAAATTTTTCAAAATCCATATTCTTCATATCGCCGATACCATGAAAATTATAAGGGAGTTTATAGAGGAGCGATGCATTGTTATTGGGGAATAGCGTCACTTTTTTTTGTCCGTGAAACTGAGTAAGAAAAACATGCGACATATCAATATCAAAATGATTGCGGGTGCTGGAGCCGCCGCCGCCAAAGAACATAAGCGGCAACCAGGTAAGTATATTGTCGGCAATTTTATTAAAAACCAACTGCTTTCTTATCTCCGGCTTTTCTATCAGCAGGTTAAACAAAAACAACCGCGATTCTGTAGGTTCCCGCTGTATAAGATCCAGGTATTCGCTGAATTTCATTTTAGCCATGGGAGCGCTATGCACCATATCCGGATGAGCGTTTTCGCTGCCATGCACCGGCACAATAAGATCGCCTGCTACTTCCTTAAAATAATCGTAATTCCAAATATCCACGGCAGGCCCCTTAATGAAGTCTTTAAGAATAACAGGCGTTTTTGTTCTGATAAATTGTTCAGTAAACTCCTGCTTTGTTAAACCTTCCACACGCTGAATAGGTTGTAAATTCATATGATGGGATCTAATTTAATATGCAAAAGCAAACAATGATAAAAATTATTTTTGAAAAATCTTTTTTACTGCCCGGCTCAGTTTATTAATATTATCTATCTGGTCCTGTATAGGAGTAAGCACAAGATCCTCCGGCTGCACACCGGTTTCCATATACAACGCCTGCCTTTGCTCCGGATATAAAAGTATAAAATTATTCTTTTCAAAATGCTTCAACAGCTTTGCAGGCATGTTTTCCATATAAGAGTTATAGGATATGGTTCCCTTCCTGGCGCTTACAGCAATAATCAGGTCATTACTGTGTATTTCTCTTGCCAGTACCAGAAAGTCTTCCACATCCTCAAAATACCGGTAAGAAACTTCCGCACTTCCCCGGTTTTTAATTAGCTCTTTTGCAAATGCTTTTTGGGTAGCCTGTGTACAGCATACCTGAATGCGTGCACCCGCCTGTTTCGACAAAGCAATAACCCGCTTTACCCAATGGTG
>NZ_DAOMOZ010000374.1:0-1839 GCF_035444585.1 Agriterribacter sp. | reverse complement strand
CGGCATTTTGGGGATTTACGGCCGCTATGCTTGTCGGCGGGCTTCTATGTGATGTGATAGGATTGGGAAAAATGTTTATACTTGCATTCATCGGCCACATTGCCGGAATTATTCTTACCATTTACGCTACCGGCTACTGGTCACTCTTTGTGTCAACCCTGTTCGTAGGACTGGGAAATGGCTTCGTTGAATCAGCCAGCTATGCAATGGTCAGCAGTATGTATACCACCGACAAAATAAGAAAGATCAACGCGTGGCATATCTGGTTCCCCGCCGGGATAGTGATCGGTGGCGTACTGGCTTACCTGCTGACATTGCTGGATCTTGGCTGGCAAATACAGATGGCGGTAATGCTGCCCCCTACTATTTTGTATGGAGCAATGTTCCTGAAGCAGCGGTTTCCTAAGTCCGAGCGTGTTTCAATGGGCGTTTCAAACAGGGAAATGATCAGGGAATGCCTGCGGCCACTTTTTATTTTTATGCTGTTTTGCATGTTCCTTACGGCCGCTACAGAACTTGGTACAAATCAATGGATCGTTGAACTGCTCTCTGCGGTTGGCGTACCTTCCATATTGTTATTGGTTTTCATTAACGGCATCATGACAGTGGGGCGGGCAAATGCGGGGTTTATCCTGCAAAGACTGTCTCCTACAGGATTATTGCTGTTCTCTGCTATATTTTCTTTCATTGGGTTGTACTGGCTGGGTTCTGCGGAAGGTTATGTTACGTTTGCCGCAGCAGGAGTTTTTGCAATAGGTATTTGCTTTTTCTGGCCCACAATGATCGGGTTCGTATCGGAGAAGCTGCCCAAAACGGGTCCGCTTGGGTTGTCGTTAATGGGCGGGGCAGGGTTGCTGTCAACAGCCCTTGTATTGCCGTATTTTGGCCAGTTGTATGACCACCAGCTCACCTTCATTGCCGCAACAGATACCAGATTATTGCCTGAACAGGTGAAGCTTGCAGCGGGGGCCCGCACCTTGCTCTTTATATCTGCGATCCCTGCGGTGCTGATCGTGGCTTTCGGCATGCTGAAAATACGATCCCTGAAAAAGGTGCCATCACTAAAAATATCATCACTAAAAAAATAACAATGGCGAAATTCCGAATTACACTTAACATGGAGTACTGCCGCAGCGCAGACATGGGATTTGAAGCAGGTGTCAGGCAGGCGGCAGACCTCGGCTACCGCTACATTGAACCCATGGTGCATACCGGTTGGGAATTGCTGAGCGAGGTAGGATATTTTCATTCATTTTCAATGGAGGAGGATACGTTGCTGATGAAAGAGACCTGTGATCGCTATGGCATTACCGTTAGCAGCCTAAGCGGGCATAGCCCACTGATGAAGCCCGAAGCTGCGGTGAGCCGCCTTACCCGTGCGATTATCCTTGCCGATACACTGGATGCCCGCTTTGTAAACACTGATGAAATGATAAAACCCGACTGGATGGATGATCATTTCGCGCATGAAGTGATGAAATACACGCTCACAAAGGCCAACCTGGCCGCTCAAAGGCACGGGGTATATCTCTGTATTGAACCCCATGGTGTTTATACCAGCACAGCCGAAGGCTTAATGCGGATTGTTAACCTGGTAAAATCTCCCTGGATAGGCGTTAACTGGGATACCGGAAACTCATACCTGGCTGGTATAGAAGACCCCTACGACGGACTTCAGGTCGTGCGGGACCACGTATATCATATCCATGCCAAAGACATCAGCATGAGCCACGGAGAAAAAGAAAGAGGAAAGGTATTCGGCACTCCTGTTGGCTGCGCATGTGGCGAAGGCATGGTAAACTGGGATAAGGTTTTTGAGATCATGGAGCCTGTGGACAG
>NZ_DAOMOZ010000373.1:0-1873 GCF_035444585.1 Agriterribacter sp. | reverse complement strand
ATGATAAAGGTTACCGCGGCTTTATGGGCATGGAGCACGGCATCAGCAGGCCCGGAAGGGAAGGAGAGTTGGCGGTGCTAAGAGCTTACCGGTCTATTGATCCCAAGTAATGGGTTATTATTTCCTCACGGTGCATAAACGATGGGGGCTTTGAATTTCGGTTATCCGATTCGGATTTATATCATTAGTAGCCTGACCGTGCTGAGAAACGAAACACGAGATTGCAAATGATCGAAGCGAAGATGGATGTCATTATAAGGAACGAAGCATCTGCGTTTTTCTATTTGAGTTTTGCCACGGCAGAGGGGTTCGCTTCAGCGTGAGCGATTAAGTTACATTCCTGCATTTTCTTACGCTTCGAAAAGACGTGACTTTTTTGAAGTAATGCGTATCAGCCATATAGGATTTGTATGCATCAACTACCTAACTTTGAACCATGACGGCATTTATAGCACCTGTTCTGTTTCTGACCTTGTGCATCGTTTTATTTTTTGCGGTAAGGAGGAGAAAGCGATATGTATATGCAGTGCCCGAAAATGTTTCCCAATTGTTATCGGACCATGTAGCGTATTACCGTCAACTGGTGCCTGAACAAAAAGCTGCATTTGAAAAGAGGATAAAAGAATTTCTTTCTTATATCCGTATTCACGGCGTTAATACTGAAGTGGAGGACCTGGACAGGGTGCTGGTGGCCAGCAGCGCAGTAATACCGGTATTTGGTTTTGCTGAATGGCGCTATTATAATTTGAAGGACGTATTATTGTACGGCGACAGGTTCAATACCGAAGATTTTTCTACAACAGGCGATGAGCGCCATACCCTGGGCATGGTAGGAACGGGTGCATTACAGCGTATGATGATCTTGTCGAAGCCTGCGCTCAGACAGGGCTTCCTTAATGAAAGCCGGAAAGACAATACAGGTATCCACGAATTTGTGCATTTATTGGATAAAGCCGATGGAGCAACGGATGGTATACCCGAAGCCCTGCTGCACCAGCAGTATACCATCCCCTGGATCAAATATATAAGTGAAGCCATCCATCATATAAAAACCGGTCAATCCGATATTGATGTATACGGTGCTACCAGTCATGCGGAATTTTTTGCGGTAGCAGCCGAGTATTTTTTTAACCGCCCCGACCTGTTTAAGATCAACCACCCCCAGTTGTTCGCTTTAATGGAAAAAATATTTAACCAGCAGCCGGGATCAGCTTTTCATAAACGCCACTACAATACTCCCAACGGATCCGGGTAATGTATACTATTTTTAAAACATCGAAGTGTCATTGCAAACTGCGGGTATTAAACTATTCTTTCCTTTTATCACCGATCAGCTTCAGCTCATAAAAATCTTTTCTCCGGTCTTTCAAATTCCTTACACTGCCGTAGCTGTGCAGCTCATCTAATAACGACAGGTCAACTCCCGCTATCAGTATCATTTCGCTATTGGCTGTTGCTTCGCTGATAATGCAGTTGGAAGGGAAGGTAAAATCGCTTGGGGTGAATACCGCAGCCTGTGAATACTGAATATCCATGTTCTCCACTTTGGGCAGGTTGCCCACACTGCCGGTAATGGCTACATAACACTCATTTTCTATGGCGCGTGCCTGTGAACAAAGCCGCACACGCATATAAGCGTTCTGCGTATCGGTGAGGAAGGGAACAAATAAGATCTGCATACCTTCTTCACTCAGTAGCCTGGGCAGCTCCGGGAATTCTACATCATAGCATATAAGAATACCAATTTTGCCTGCATCGGTATCAAATACCTTTACACTGTTGCCACCCTTTATTCCCCAGTGCTTGGCCTCATCGGGCGTGATGTGTATTTTTTCGTACTGGTCAACAGCGCCATTGCGGTGACATAAAAAAC
>NZ_DAOMOZ010000372.1:0-1889 GCF_035444585.1 Agriterribacter sp. | reverse complement strand
TTATTTCAGTAGCCATTATCTAAATTTATGCAAGTTTACAAAACCCCTAAAAAATCAATATATTTAGTTTTTAAAAAAAATCTGTATGATAACAAGAAGATCGCTGTTAAAAAAATCCCTGGTGCTTACTTCGTTGCTGCAAACAGATATTTTTAAAACCCTGATGGCTGCCGGCGGCCCGGGCCGTTTTAAGATCGGCGCCTGCGACTGGTCTATTGGTAAAGGAAGCGATATCGGCGCTTTTGAAGTGGCCAAAAGCATAGGGGTTGATGGTATTATGGTGGATATGGGAGGTGTTGAAAACAACCTGCACATCAGGCAGAAAGAGATCCGGGAAGCTTACCTTAAAGCTTCGGCTCAGACAGGAATTGTCATTTCAAGTTTGGCGATGGGCATATACAACCGGGTGCCATTCCATTCGGATGACCGGGTGCAGGAATGGGTGAAGGGATCTATTGATGCGGCTAAAGGGCTTAACGTAAAAGTATTGCTGCTGGCCTTTTTTAATGCCAGCGATCTGCGCAATGACAATGCCAGAAAAGAGGCGGCCATCAAACATTTGCGGGCCCTGATGCCCCATGCGGAAGCCAGCGGTGTTGTTCTGGGTATTGAATCATACCTTGATGCAAAGGAGCATATGGAGATCATTGACAGGGTAGGATCAAAAAACCTGAAAGTGTATTTCGACTTTCGCAATACGGCTGATGCAGGCCATGACCCTGTTGCCGAATTTAAAAAGCTGGGAAAAAACCAGGTATGTGAGCTGCACATGAAGGAAAACGGGTTTTTGCTGGATAAAGGAACGGTAAACTGGAAAGAAGTAAGCGAAGCTGTTTATCAAACAGGCTATAAAGGCAACGGCTGGATGCAGATAGAAGGTGCTATACCTAAAGGAGGAGATACAGTTGAAAGTTACCGCCACAATCTTGCCTACCTGCGCAAATTGTTCAATAAATAAAACGCCACGTAATTTTTTGCATGGGAGAATGTATAAAAAGCATGCTTCCTTTTTTAGCTGAACAGGCTGACCCGCCATTAAAAAATAAAAATATACGGATGAAATTACCCCGCGCTTTTACAGGCATTTCCTTTTGTATGCTTTTTTTTACATCCTGCCAGCCAACGAATCCCAAAGCCGGAGCCGACCTGCCCTTTTACATGCCGGATGACCTGGAAATTACGCTATGGGCAGCGTCGCCCATGTTTTATAACCCCACCAATATGGATATAGATGCACGCGGACGGGTGTGGGTAACCGAAGCGGTGAACTACCGCAATTTCAACAACGATCCCACCGCGTTCTTCCATCATCCTAAAGGCGACAGGGTAATGATACTGGAAGATACCGACAACGACGGCGTTGCCGATTCTTCAAAACTGTTTGTGCAGGATACCAGTCTTGTATCACCTTTAGGCATAGCCGTAATGGGAAATAAAGTCATCGTTTCCTGCGCTCCGGGCATTATTATATATACAGATGAAGATGGCGATGACAAGCCGGATAAAAAAGAAATTTTCCTGACCGGTTTCGGCGGAAAGGACCATGATCATTCGCTGCATGCTGTATTGGCCGGCGCCGACGGCAACTGGTATTTCAATACAGGCAATGCAGGTCCGCATATGGTAACCGATAAAAGCGGGTGGTCCCTGCGTTCGGGCAGCATATATACAGGCGGCACGCCATACAATACCAAAAACGAAGGCAATTTAAAGAGTGATGACGGAAAAGTATGGGTTGGAGGATTGGCGCTGCGCATCCGCCCGGATGGTACGGGGTTAAAAGTGATGGGACATAATTTCAGGAATGCATATGAGCTCACTGCCGATTCATACGGCAATTTCTGGCAGAACGACAATGACGATGAAGTGGCAGCCTGCCGCGTGTCGTG
>NZ_DAOMOZ010000371.1:0-1968 GCF_035444585.1 Agriterribacter sp. | reverse complement strand
ATTAATTTTAAAAAATCAAAAGTTTTCCCGGAATATTCTTTTTTTTGTACTCCTTTTGAAGACGTTATTTTGAATTTCTATGTTCAGGCAATTACTCTTTATAGGAATCGGAGGCGGTATCGGCAGCATGCTGCGCTATTTGGTGCAATGGTCGGTAAGCAGGCACATTACGATGGTGTTCCCGATGGGAACCTTTATCGTAAACATTACCGGTTGCTTTTTAATAGGACTGTTTTATGCTCTGGCCCTGAAGGAAAATATGCTGAACTTTGAATGGCGCCTGTTTTTGATTACCGGGCTTTGCGGGGGGTACACTACCTTTTCCAGCTTTTCGTATGAAAATATAGAGCTATTGAAAAACGGGCATTATCTCCAGTTCTTATTGTATACGAGTTTAAGTATTTTTGCCGGGTTACTGTGCACTTTAGGGGGAATGGCAGCAGGAAAATAGCTGCTGCAATACTGATCTTATTTTACAGCATACCGTTTAAGCCAACTTAGCTCAGCCGGTAGAGCATTTCATTCGTAATGAAAGGGTCGTCGGTTCGAATCCGATAGTTGGCTCATATCATTAAAACAACAGCGTCTGTTCAGGCTTTGTATTCAATTCCGCTTTATCAAAAAACCAGATGCGGCCGTGAGCACCGTCATACCCTGCGGTAAAATGCTTTTTATCCTGACGGAGACGATCAACAGCAACAGACAGTGGATGATGGTAGCGCTGGATATCCTGTATAGGCGCCTGGTGCAAAATATTGAACTCCGTACCAAAATGCGATATTGCTTTTGCATACAGAGCGGCTACTTTTAAGCTGCTTTCGCTGAAGCCTGCGATCTCAGCAAATATTTCGGGCAAAGGCAATACATATCTGAAAGGCTGAACCTTGCCGGCCGCTTCCTGTTCGCTACGGTTGGCCAACTGTTCCACGCGGTGCGCAACACCAACAGTCAGCAGTTTTTGGCATACAGGGCAGTCTGCACTATGTGCTTCTCCCGCGCCAAATGATACCTTACAATTGCGGTGACCATCATTGAAATACTTGCCGCGCTGCGGATAATATTCCCAGGTTCCGGAAAAACCCTGTTTTGTTTTAAAAGCATTGAACATCGCTTCATAACCCAGGTCTGTATCCAGCAGGTTTACTTCCCTGCCCAGCTTGTGGGCCGAATGGGCATCGGAATTGGAGAGCAGGGTTAACCTGTCCAGTTCTGCATACCGCCGGCACATGAGCGGATCTGCAGAAAGGCTTGTTTCCACAGCAAACAGTTCGTTTGTAACGTCCTTAAAACAATCCTGAAGCGAGGCATGCCCGTTCTTTGAACCCAGCGTTGAAAACCAGGGTGTCCATATATGCGCCGGCACGAAAAAGGCCCGTGGCGCAATATCCAATACTATTTTCAGCAATTCATGCGCCGGTAATAAAAGTGTTGGCCGGCCATCGGATGAAAGATCACCATACCCTGCAAGGGCTTTGTTGATGCTACGGGCAGTTTCAAAATCGGGGGCATATATCAAATGGTGATTTTTATACTGTTTGCCGTTTATTACATATTCACAGCTTACTTCTGTTGACAGGCAGAAATAAATAGTTCTGCCCTGTGGCTTAGCGCCGGGCAGCACGGTTAATTCCGGCTCCTGTCTTAATGTGAAGAAACCGTTCCCGGCAGGCCGCAGCTTTTCTTCCAGCTCTTTTATCCATGCCGGGTGCGTGAAGTCGCCTGTGCTCACCACATCAATGCCTTTTATTAAGGCCCATTGATGCATTGTTTCGAGGCAGAGGAATTTACTGGTAGCGGCGGCATAATGCGAATGTGTATGCAGATCAGCGATAAAAAACATGATCAAAGATACTAAATAAATTAGTATTTTATTAATTGGCAGCCAACTGGGTGTATTCCAAATTTTCGCTTCAAAAAAGGAATACAATAGACTACAAGTCTTATGTTCCTGATAGTGAGTGTTACTTC
>NZ_DAOMOZ010000370.1:0-2153 GCF_035444585.1 Agriterribacter sp. | reverse complement strand
ATCGCATGAAGGTCTGAGCAGGGAATATGAAGTGAGCTGCAATGAGCTCGACTGGCTGGTTCAATATGTGCGTAATGAGAAAGCTGTGCTGGGCGCCAGGATGATGGGCGGCGGTTTCGGGGGATGTAGCATTAATTTGGTAAAGGATAATGCTATAGATGCACTGGCTGAAAAAATATCGGCGGAATACAGGCTGGCTACGGGTTTAACACTTGGCGTTTATGCAGTACAGATAGCTGATGGTACGGAAAGGATATAGCAGCCGGATGAAAATTTGCTGTGAGGCTGTTTAGAACATGTGCTATGCGAAGCCTCTGACTTCGCACGCTGCTGTATGAAGTCTCTGACTTCATACTCCATATGTTCTTCCGGGACTCCGTCCCGCAAATGATGATACGCTGCAAAAACCGTAATAATATAAGTGTAAATCAAGCCAAACGATCGTTATGATAAAAGCAAAAATCTTTATTGGTGCCTGCCTTATGGCGATAATGGCCTGCAACCCGGGAGTCAGGGAGCAGGAAGGGGAACAAGAAAGCGTGTCGGACGCTGTTGCCCCGGATGCATGTGTGCCTTCGCTGGAGCATAAAAATTTTGAAGACAGCATAGATGGCAAACCTACTGCACTCTATATACTAAAGAATAAAGCCGGCGCCTGCGCTGCTGTCACCAATTACGGCGGCAGGCTGGTAAGCCTTGTAGTGCCCGGTAAGGATGGCAAGCCTGTTGACGTGGTGGTAGGGTTTAAAGATGTGCAGGACTATGTAAGCTCCACGGAGCCTTATTTTGGCGCAACAATAGGGCGTGTGGGCAATCGCATTGCAAAGGGAAAATTCAGTCTGGATGGAAAAACCTATACATTGTTTACGAATAATGGCCCCAACACACTGCACGGGGGTAAAAAAGGTTACCAGGACGTGGTATGGGATGCCAGCCAGCCGAATGATTCCACATTACAATTGAAATACCTGTCAAAAGACGGGGAAGAGGGCTTTCCCGGTAACCTGGATATAACGGTGCTGTATACCCTTGCGGCAAACAATGCACTGAAAATAGATTACCATGCCACTACCGATCAAAAAACGGTGGTAAATCTTACCAACCATGCTTTTTTTAACCTGAACGGCGAAGGCAGCGGAACCATCAATGACCACCTGCTGCAGATCAATGCAGATAAGTACACGCCCGTTGACGCCACCTTAATACCCACCGGCCAACTGGAACCTGTAGAAGGAACCCCTTTTGATTTCCGCCAGCCAACGGCTATCGGGAAAAGAATAGATACGGTAAACAACCTGCAATTAAAAAATGGCAGGGGGTATGATCACAATTTCGTGCTCAATGAAAATGATCCCACAACCCTGCATGAAGCTGCAGAGGCAACCGGCGATAAATCGGGAATTGTGATGAAAGTATATACCACCGAGCCCGGGCTCCAGTTCTATGGCGGTAATTTCATGCAGGGAAAGAATACCTTTAAGAGCGGGGTTAAGGATGATTTCAGGACCGCGTTTTGCCTGGAAACACAGCATTTCCCCGACGCGCCCAATCAAAAGAACTTCCCGTCAATTGTACTGGAGCCGGGCAAAGTGTATAAGACTTCTACAGTGTATGCGTTTTCGGTGAGCGGGAAGTGAGGCGGAGGTGAGAAGAACCAAATAACAAGAACCAAATCGCAAGAACCAAATGTCTGAAATCTGAAGCCATAAGCGCTAAATCCGAAGGAATACAACGATAAACCAAAAACCATAAATTTTAAATCCGAAGATGCGGTCGGCACCCGACGAAGGAGGGTCAGTACCGCATCGGGGTGTAAAGCACCGGAAGACAAATGCCAAATAAAATCCGAAGTCTGCAAACCCTAAATCCGAAACGAAAGGCAACCATAAACTACAAACTATAAACCATAAATCCGAAACCCTAAGAGGATTGGCCAGTGATCCCAATATTAGCTTTATCATAATTTTTTAAAAACAACAGTAATGAAATTCAGACTGATCGTATTAAGCGCTTTATTAATCGGCATGGGTTTTCAGCAATGCAAGCCTAAAGAAGAAAAAAAAGCAGATAATGAAGAAGTAGCTGAAGCAGGAAGAGATATCTGGACAAAGGAGCAGGCCAATGACTGGTATGCGAAGCAGGGATGGCTGGTA
>NZ_DAOMOZ010000369.1:0-2229 GCF_035444585.1 Agriterribacter sp. | reverse complement strand
AGGTTAGCCGATCATATCCGGCGGGGAAATATCACTACAGGTACGATTGAAACCCTGGTGCTGGACGAATTTGATAAATCGCTCGAATCGGGCTTCCATGATGAAGTGGCTTTTATCATCAGCGCCCTGCCGGCTTTAAAAAAGAGGATCCTCACCTCTGCAACCAGGGCTGTTGAAATTCCTGCATTCATCGGGCTGGAAGATCCTGTAAAGCTGGATTTCTTACCCGGCGCCGGTGAAGTGCCGGGCAAACTGGCGGTCAAAATAGTACAGAGCGATCAAAAAGATAAGCTGGAAACGCTTTTTAAGCTGATCTGTTATTTGGGCAACCGTTCCACCGTTGTGTTCTGCAATCACCGCGAATCGGTAGAACGTGCGAGTGCCTATTTAACGCAGCAAACCATTACCAACGTGTTTTATCATGGCGCCATGGAGCAACAGGAAAGAGATAGCGCTTTATGCAAATTCAGGAATGGCACGTCCAATATACTGGTAACAACCGACCTGGCATCGCGCGGACTGGATATTCCCAATATCCGCTATATCATTCATTTCCACCTGCCACAAACAGAGGATATCTTTGTACACCGCAATGGAAGAACCGCCAGGATGGATGCCAGCGGCACTGCCATCCTTATTTTGTCGCCCGAAGAAATGCATCCTGCCTATATTGCACAGGATGCTGAAAAAGTTACTTTACCTGAAACCAATGTGCTGCCTGAAAAACCCAAATGGTCAACCCTGTTTATAGCCGCAGGTAAAAAAGACAAGGTTAATAAAGTTGATATTGTTGGTTTTTTGGGCAACAGGGCCAAATTGAAAAAAGAGGATATCGGGCTGATTGAGGTAAAAGATTTTTTCTCTTTTGCAGCAGTGCGGAAAACAAAAATGGGTGAGGCGTTGCGGTTAATAAAAGGTGAGAAGATCAAGAATAAGAAGGTAAAGATTGGTATAGCGAAGTAGAAAGTAATATCGGGTTTACTTTTATGCAATATGCCTGCCGGGTGAAGATATCCAGTTTAAAATAGCCGCTGTTGCACCCCAGTCCGTCTACAAATGAAATATTACCCGCAGCAAAGGGCTCAATGCGGAAATGATTATTTTGCGGGTTGGTATTTTCAAATATTTCTTCGGGGATGAGCTGTGGTTTGCAGGTGGCGGAAATGCGGAATACAATACGCAGTGTATTTCTTTTTATGATAACAGTAGCCTGCGGCTCATTCCACATTGTTTCTATTTCTTCGCGTATGTTTTCTGTAACAGCCGGATCGGCTGCAGTGCCATATGTTATAATGTTAGAACGAATAACCAGTTGCCCGTTTTGTATCTCCGCTGTTCCCATTGGATTCAATGTATAGAATATTCTGTATAACCGGAAAACAAATCCGGAGATGCGGTCGGCACCCGACGAAGGAGGGTCAGCACCGCATCTGAACGCAAAGCCCCGGGGAACAAGTAATAAGAACTACAGATGGTTCGTTCCTCACCATGACAATACAAAAGCGTGCAGATGGTTCGTTCCTCACCATGACAATACAAAAGCGTGCAGATGGTTCGTGCCTCGCCATGACAATACCGGCAAAATGCATTATACTTCAGGCTCCCATCCCGGCTCATACTCCCTGCTCCACAGCTGCAATGCGGCTTTGTCGTTCAGGATATGACCGTTCTTTGGATCTGTTTGTAAAGTGCGCCCCATACGCTGGGCAATATTGCCCAATTGCACCAGCAAAGTGCTCTGATGCCCGCCAATAATATCCGAACGCAGGGGAGCGCCATTGCGGATGGCGTCGAAAAAATTACGGATGTGCAGTGCATCCAGCGCCTGTGCCGGGCTCGATAAATTGCGGGGATCAATGAGATCATCCTGCTTTACCTCTTTTATGATCTTTCCCTTCAGATCAAATACTTTATAGGCATTGCCTCCTTCGATCAGCAGGGAACCGGTTTCCCCATAAAACAATACGCCAACGGAGCTGCCTTCTACCGGCTGTCCGTTACAACTGCGCCCTTCCCACGAGATCATGCTGTTGTTATCAAATTCAAGGTTAATGACCTGTGTGTCCGGTGTCTGCCAGTCGTCGGTATAACGGTAGCGGCCACCGGCAGAGCTTACTTTTACGGGATAGTCCACCTCAAGTCCCCATCTTGCGAGGTCAACCATATGCGTACCGTTATTGAGCGCTTCACCGCTACCCCAGTTCCAGAACCAGTGCCAGTTATAATGAA
>NZ_DAOMOZ010000368.1:0-2267 GCF_035444585.1 Agriterribacter sp. | reverse complement strand
TGCTCGCCTTCATTCATCCATTCTGTTTTTTCAAAGGTTCTTAAAAAATCGTAAAAAGGAACCTGACCGTCTACAAAATAGGTGCCGTCTTCTCTTTCTGTTATCTCGTAATCTTCTTCATCTGTTTCCGGTATGTCTCCCACAATGGCTTCCAAAATGTCGTTGAGGGTGATCATACCTAAAAGGCTTCCATACTCATCTACCACAAAACAGCAATGTATTTTTGTTTCCTTAAATCTTTCAAGCACCTGGTAGGCCGTATTGTTCTCGGGCACAAACAGTGTGGGTTGCATGATCTCGGAAAGCAATGTGCTGCTTTCATGCACATACAGGTCTTTAATGGATACCACGCCTTTTATATTGTCAATATCACCATCGCATACAGGATATACGGAGTGCGGCTCCTCCGTGATCTTTTCCTTTATTTTTGCTTCATCTTTATGAAGGCTGAACCACACAATATCATTGCGGTGGGTCATTAGTGATGTAATGTTCCTGTCTCCAAGGTGAAAAACCCGTTCAATGATCTCCTGTTCTGCTTCTTCAATGGTTCCCTGTTCGGTTCCTTCACTGATGATCGCCTTGATCTCCTCTTCTGTTACCTGTGTGTCTTTCCCTTTTATGTTCAAAAATTTAACGGTATAATGGGTTGACTTGCTCAGGAACCAAACAAAAGGATAGGTGATTTTGCTGAGGATGCGCATGGGCGTGGCAACCAGTTTGGATATGCTTTCGGGGCGCGAAAGCCCGATCCGTTTGGGAACCAGCTCACCCAATATGAGCGTAAAGTAAGTAAGTATAATAACAATAATGGCTGTGGCAGATGCGCTTGCATAGGGTGCAATCCATTCAAACCGGTTGAGATAAGCGATCAAATCTGTTTTTAACGCTTCGCCCGAGAAAATACCTGTTAAAATACCGATAAGCGTAATGCCAATTTGTACAGTAGAAAAAAAAGCATCCGGCTTCTCCATGAGCTTTAGTGCCTCTCTTGCCCTCTTGTCTCCCCTGGCTGCCTGTGTTTCTAACCGCGTTTTCCGGGAAGATACCAGCGCCATCTCTGCCATTGAAAAAATACCGTTCAGTAAAATTAATCCCAGTATAATCAAAATTTCGATCATGATATATGAAGTTAAGCTAAAGTGGGTAAACCGGCGTTCTTATGGAACACCCATGCCGTACCCATGCCAATAGTACAACCCAGCAGCCCTCCACAGGCAATGTCTAAGGGGAAATGCACGCCAACATATACCTGGGCGTATGATATGGCAAAGGCCCAGGCAAATAATACCCATCTCCATGACAGTGGAATAAACAATAATGTTTTAAAAGCGAACATGGCCATCCCAAAATGATTGGTGGCATGAGAAGACGTAAAGCTGTATGGTCCTCCGCAGCCCACAACCTGCCGTACTGAGTCTGCAAGATAGGGGTCGGCGCATGGCCGCAAACGTTCAACCCAGGGTTTGATCAGGGAACTGCTTACCATATCGGTTAAGGCGAAGGTTATCAAAAAGAAAGCGATCCATACCAAACCTTTCTTCTTAAAATTCAGCAGTATAAAAACAAGGGTAAAAAGATACAGCGGCGACCAGAAGTACTGGTTCCTGAGCAAGGGTAAAAGCCAGTCGAGAAAGGAATTATGCCATTGCCTGTTTATTTTGAAAAACAATTCAATATCATACCGGATCAGGTTGTTCATGCTATTGGATTTTTAATATAAACCAGAGCTGCCGTAGCCACCAGGGGGGCATTGCCGGATGATTGGAAGAATAATGAATTGTGAAGAACCTACGGTTACCCGCCATGAATGGAATGGATTGTTTAGGCAAATGTAATTATAGTTTTACAACCCGGCTCAATTCCTCCGGTTTTAAAAAATTAAACTAAGTTTGCATCCACAAAATAATTAGTACCGTGGCATTGATTAAGAGCATATCCGGGATCCGGGGCACTATAGGAGGAAAACCTGGGGAAACACTTTCACCTTTGGATACCGTAAAATTTACAGCGGCATACGGAAGTTGGCTGATCGCAAAAACAGGCAATAGGAAGGTAGTTATCGGGCGCGACGGAAGGATAAGCGGTCCGTTAATAGAGAACATTGTTGTAAGTACGCTGAATGCGCTTGGGATAGACGTTATTAACCTTGGCTTAAGCACTACGCCCACTGTAGAAATTGCCGTAGTGATGGAGCAGGCCGGCGGCGGGATTATTTTAACGGCAAGCCACAATCCAAGGGAGTGGAACGCTTTGAAATTGCTGAA
>NZ_DAOMOZ010000367.1:0-2319 GCF_035444585.1 Agriterribacter sp. | reverse complement strand
ACATCACATAGAAGCCCGCCGACAAGCATAGCGGCCGTAAATCCCCAAAATGCCGCGGAAGCTATTTCGCCAATCGCTTTTGGAGTGAGCCCGAACGCTTCGCCTAATGGGCCCATAAGATTTGCCCTGATAGCAAAAGTGAGCGCTGTAACAACGAGGGCAAGGCTACATGCATTGAAAAGCCGCCTTTTGTTGATAGCTGTTTCCATATATCGTATAGTATTAACCCCGTTATTCGGATAACACAATACTATTTCAAAAAAAAACTATAACTGTTCAATTAATTTCAATGAAGAAATTTGCACAAAACGGGGATCGGTGAGAAGCAATTAGTTTTTTAAATGAAGAAAACGGTAGGCGGTGGGAGAACACCCGTATTGCTTCCTGAACACAGTTGAAAAATACTGGCTGCTTGTAAAACCACACTCATAACAAATTTCATTAATCCCCTTGGCATGCTGGCTGACCAGGAGATCTGCTGCCGTTTCCAGCCGTACATGCGTGAGATAATTCATAGGTGTCATATTAGTTAACTCCCTGAAATAATGTACAAAACGGGTAACCTTCAAGCCACAATACTCGGCCATGCGCTCCAGTGTCCAGGGTTCAAAATAGCTGTTGCTCAGGTCTTTGATAAAGAGCTGTACTGTTCTGCTGCTGTTCACTAAACTCTCGTCCCATTGAAAAGGACCATTCCTGAAAAATTCCAGAAAATGCATCAGCAGCTCATTAATATAAATGGCAATCCAGGATTCTTTCTCTCCCGATCTGTCGCAGGTAATCACGTTGCCAATTTTTTGAAAGCACTTCCTGATCTCCTGATTGGTTTTCCAGATGGGTTGTTCGTTCTGACGCAACATCCCGGTAAGTTCATTAAGGTCTTTTTCTGTAAGGGTTATCCAGGGCGGCCACTTCCATTCCTGGTGAGGACAGCGTACTCCTACATCCAGTATAACCCAATACAACTTACCTATTCCTATATAAGGATCACCCAGCTTATGCGGTTGCCAGGGACGCGTAATGGTAACCTCGTTGGGATGAATAATATACTGATCGTTCTCGAGAGAGAATGGCATGGTGCCTGTTTCAAGAAAGGTGATCTCTATCCCCTCATTTCTATGCCAGTTCAGCCCCCAATCCTGTTGAAAGGTAGCATCCCAATAACCAACACTGCTTACACAAGGTAATACCCCGTTTTCCATTTTGTAAGTTGCCGGGTAATTCGAACGCGCCCACGCTTCAAGCGTTACTTTTCCCTTTTTCCAGGCTGCCACAAGTGGCTTGCAGGTGTCGGAATAGTATGTTTTATTCAGTTCCTGGTAAGATGGCCTGATACTTATCATCTCAATAAATTATATGGCATGCAATAGCTATAAAGATAAATTAATTTATCTTTAAGCAAATTGAAAGCAGCTCATTCATTATCAGCGGCCCAGGTGCGCAGCATCACTATGGCTTTTGCCAGCACACCGGCGCTGCCCCTGAAATCACCGCTTCCCCGGGGTTTTCCGTCAACACTGTACCACTCATAAAATTTCTTATTGCGTAATACCCGGTCAATCATCGGCTGTATTTCATTATATGCTTCCTGTACAAAACCGTTGGTAACCAGTTGCTGTATCATACGCCCGCCAAACCAGGTCCAGTCACCGCCATTTTGATAGATGTATGGCTTAGAAACGTCAGAGCCCTTGTAAATGCCTTCCGGATAAGGAGGATAAAGGGTAAGACCAATTGACGGAGCGCCTGACTGGGTTACATTTTCCAGCATTTGATTATTTACTTCCTTGATTTCTTTTTTTGATAAAAGCCCAGCCTCTATTGCAATGGCAGTGCCGCCGTGAAACCAGATACGATTTTCATCAAATGAAGCCGGAAAAGGTGAGTCTTTAATGTATAAATGAGGTATAAACTTGTGCTGCTTATTATCCCAAAGGTATTTGCGTATATTAATTGCCGTTAGTTGTTTTAACCGATGCCACTGCTCCTTTTCAACAGCATTATTTGAAAATGCAACCAGCTCATTCAATGCTAATACAAACATGGCATTATCGTACACATCTATTGCCCAGTGGGTGTTACTATCTACATCAACCGTTGCGCCGCCTTCAATCTGCACATCTCCCCAGTCGTGCGTGGTAGCACCGGTCAGCAACCGGTATTTTTCAGAATAGCGATGCTTTAGCAGGTAGTCAACAGACGCTTTCATTCTTTCCAAAACGGTTTTCCCGCCAATCATTTCCTGCAAAACCGGCCAGTCGCCTGTTATGCTGATGTATTTTCCGAATGCCTGTATGAGGGAGGTTTCCTGGTCGGTTT
>NZ_DAOMOZ010000366.1:0-2400 GCF_035444585.1 Agriterribacter sp. | reverse complement strand
AGGTGAAAAAATGTTTGTATACAGTTCCGGTACAACCGGACAGGCATTCCTGCATAATCATACGGTTAACGGCGCTATAATCAATCCCGATCTGGTACTCCCGGAATCTTTTAAGTCCGGGCTTGCTGCCGCTGTTGGATCGCCACCCGCAGATGCCACACCCAATACTGCAAGACATCAATGGATCACAGATGCCCTGTGCAGGTATACGCTGGCTGCCGGCGGGCCGTTAGTAAGTGCTATCTGGTTCAGCGATCCCGATGGCACCGCGCATGAGCATGGCATTGGCGTACCCATTACCATAACTGCTTTAAAAGCGGTAGATGCACAGTTTGGCAGAATACTGGATACGATCCGGGCAAAAGGACTGGAGTCTGTTTTTAATATTATTGTTACAGCCGATCACGGCTTTGTTACCCATAAGGGAAAGCAGGGATTTGCAGAATTCTTAATACAAAAAGGGCTCAAAAAAAGTAAAGCATCGGATGATATTATATTGGCCGGGGGCGCCCTGTATGTAAAAGGGCATAATTCCGTGCTGATCCGGAAAATTGTGGAAGCATTGCAGGAACAGGAATGGGTAGGCGCTATTTTTACGAAGGCTGCCAAACCCGGATCCATGAAAGGTGCGGTGAGAGGAACCCTGGCGTTTGAATCCATCCACTGGGACCATCCCCAGCGTACCGCTGATATTTTGGTTGCCGAAAACTGGAATAACGATAAAAACAGCCTGGGATACGCGGGAACAGATTTTTCCGGAGGTGTAGCCGGGCATGGCGGTTCAAGTCCCTATGAAATCCATATCCCGTTAATGGCATACGGACCGTCCTTTAAACCTGCTTTTGAAAGTGATTTACCCACTTCAAATATTGATATTGTACCTACTGTTTTACACATTCATCATATCACTGCGCCTGCACAAATGCAGGGCAGGGTAATGTATGAATTGCTTCGGAACAATAATACGAAGCCGCTGACACCCAAAAAAGGAACCATCTTTGCCGAAACGGAATTGAAACAAGGAGGAAAATATAAGTTAACGCTGGAAAGGACGATCTTAGGTAAATACAGCTATATCAACTATGTTAGCGCAACGAGAACGAGGTAGTAAAAGAATGTATCTTTCTAATTTTACCTTTAAGGTTGTGCCATAACAATAATACTTAATCAAACCACGTATGAAACAAGTCAATTTAAGGCTCTTTTGCAGTATTGTTGTTGCAGTATTGTGTCTGACCAGCGCTGTAGCCCAGCAGCAAAAATACGTTCCTCCTGCCCTCAGCGATCCCAATTCCTGGTCAGTCATTATGCTGCCCGATCCGCAAACCTACCAGAAGTTTGAGCGCAACCAGCCGTTGTTTGAATTGATGACAGCGTGGATAAGTGAAAATATTGATAAGCTGAACATACAACTGGTGGTGTGCACCGGTGATCTTGTAGAGCAGAATGAAATGATAAACCCGAATGGTAAAACCGTTAATCAGGCCAGTAAGCAGCAGTGGGCTTCCGTTGCCCGTGCATTCGGAAGGTTAGATGGTAAAGTGCCTTATGTGCTTGCGGCGGGTAATCACGATTATGGCTATAGCAATATCGGCGTTCGACGTTCAAATTATAATACATATTTTCCCGTTGACAAGAATTTTAAAACGCAAAAACTGATCCGTGAGGCCGGGCTCAATGCGGAAGGAATACCTACTATGGAAAATGCCGCGTTTGAATTCACTTCCCCGCAGGGTCGGAAGTTTTTATTGCTTACGCTCGAATTTGCACCACGGGATACCATCATTGCCTGGGCGAAAAAAGTAACGGCGCAGGAGCAGTATAAAAACCATACCGGTATTATTCTTACCCATTCCTACCTCAATTCGGCTAATGAGCAAATTGAGAAAGAGAACTATAATATAACAGATGGCAATTACGGCGCGGCCATCTGGCGCAAGCTGGTGCAGCCTTCCACCAATATTCAACTGGTATTTTCCGGGCATATAGGAAAACCCGATGATGCCAGGGGACATGTAGGATTCAGAACAGATAAAAATGCTGCCGGAAAAAAAGTGAACCAGATGGTATTTAATGCCCAGGCGATGGGCGGCGGCTGGTATGGAAATGGCGGTGACGGCTGGTTGCGCATACTCGAATTTTTGCCCGACGGCAAAACAGTTAAAGTAAAAACATTTTCTCCATTCTTTGCCATATCGCCCACTACACAACAGTTCGCATGGCGTACAGCGCCTTATGACGAGTTTGAATTCCAATTGGATTGATGTGGCAGGCAGCCATAATATATTGTATTCAATGCTTTTTATAGCACATAGGTTCTGTTGTGTTCCTAAATTTCTATTGTGTCTATGTAGTTAATGCGCTTTTAACACATAGGGTCATAGGCACATAGATACACAT
>NZ_DAOMOZ010000365.1:0-2521 GCF_035444585.1 Agriterribacter sp. | reverse complement strand
GTGTTTTAAATTCATGTGTAAAGTTATTTACAAAGTCTTTTTGTATTTCTATGAGAAATTTTTGCTTATAAAAAAAGAACATGCTCACAGCAAGCCCTATCAATACCAGCACCAAAACAATGCTGCCCATTATCCATAAATTCATTTGCGACAGAACATACCCGCTCCTGTCTGGAAATTGCAAAAGAATATAGTGGTAGCTGGTGGGATATACTTCCAGGGGTTCGTACTTCAATGGCGGATCTGAAGCCGGCGAAGCAATGGTTTGCCGAAAAATATAGTCCTGCTTTGTCTTATCATACAGGGCCACATTGCATTCTGTTAAAATGTCGAAATCCATCAGCTCGCGGGTCAGATAAAACAGCAGGGTATCTTTATGCGGA
Organism: Agriterribacter sp.; assembly: GCF_035444585.1. Lineage (GTDB taxonomy): Bacteria > Bacteroidota > Bacteroidia > Chitinophagales > Chitinophagaceae > Agriterribacter. Next base: position 2,138 of record NZ_DAOMOZ010000365.1, on the reverse strand, counting down.
AGATTACCGATCCTTACAACAAAAGTATTGCGCGACGGCCGCATGGTAACCATTTGCTGCAAATGGCTGGCATGGCTGTCTGAAAGATTGATATCCTCAAAAAGCCCGCGAATGCTTTTTACCGCATTGGTATCAAACTGCTTCTGCTCTAATTTGTAGATATGGTTCAGCCAGTATAGCTGGATGGCAATGATTAGCCCTATAACCACAGCACCCGTAAGCACTATCCATTTTAAAGTGGCGGAACGCATACCAAAGCGGTTGGGAGAATTAATATGCACAAATATGTTTTTAATTATTCAAAAAGCACCGCCAGCCGCTTCTTTTATTGTTAACCCGCCGTTAAGCGCATGCAGTGCATTATTGCTGATATCAGGGATGAAAGCAATGTCAGCCATTCAACTAATAATCCTTCCACCAGGTACCGGCCGGATAGCTTTCATTTATAATTACGGGTTCACCAATTAAAGGAGTAGTGATATTGACATTTGATTCAGCGGCTTTTTTTACAGCTCTTGTCACAGGCTCGTTCCACGGGTGATTGGCCAGGACAAATTTTCCCCAGTGTACAGGGAGTAACCATTTTGCATTAAGATCTATGCCGGCCTGCACAGTTTCTTCAGGCATCATGTGTATAAATGGCCATGAAGTATTGTATTGCCCGCATTCAAGGATCGCCAGATCAAATCCACCGAATTTTTTTCCTATTTCTCTAAAGTGTGCATCATATCCCGAATCGCCGCCAATGTATAAGGTGTAACCAAACATGCGAAGCACAAAAGAGCACCACAGTGAACCGCCTCTTTTCAACCCGCGTCCCGAAAAATGCCTTGCAGGTGTTGCAGTGATCCCGATGTCGTTCGTTATGCGTTCTGTTTCCCACCAGTCTAATTCTGTTACAGAAGAAGCATAAGGTTTTTGAAAGCCGGCACGCACGCCCAGGGGAACACAGTATGCACGCGTTTTAGCGTGAAGCCGTGAAATGGTATGGGTATCAAAATGATCATAGTGATTGTGCGTAAGGATCATGAGGTCTATCGGCGGAAGATCATCGGGAGTATATATATCTGTGCCGGCAAAAGCTTTAACCAGGAATCTTACCGGTGAAGCATACCCGCTGAACACGGGATCCACGAGAATATTCTTCCCCCTGACATGAATAAGATACGACGAATGTCCAAACCAGATGATCACCGGGTTTTCTGAATGGAGGTTTTTAAGATCCGTTTTTATTGATGGAAGCGGCCGCGAAGGCCGGATCTCTTTTGGCCGGCTAAAGCTGTCTTTTATTAATTTATACCATGAACTGTCCTTTGCCATTACCGGCGTTTCGGAAAGATTCTGAAAGGAGCCTTTTTTATAATTGGGAGATCCCTTTATTTTTTCTGTAATATGCATTACCCGCAGGTTGTTTATTTTTTAAAGTTAAAAATAAAATGACGGCAACGGTATTTAGTGTTTACCCGGCAACAGAAGTCTTGCGGATTGGTAACGAAAGCAATAACAAGCCCTGTTGCCTGCTTATTCCCAGCCCCCTCCCAGGGAACGGTACAGATCCAGTACAACCGTCAGCAATTCCTTTTGTGAAGCCGTGCGTTTTAATTCGGCTTCCAGCACACCTTTTTGCGCCGTGATCACTTCCAGGTAGCTGGCGTAGCCGTTCAGGTACAATTCGGTAGATGTGCTTACCGCATCGGTCAGCACCTGCACTTCCGACTGGTTCAGATCAACAATTTTCAAGTAATGCTCTATCCCTTTTAAACTGCTCAGTACTTCCTGGTAACCCTGTAAAATGCTTTGACGATAATTATAGAATGCAATGTTTTGCCCGGCACTGGCAACAGCCAAACCGGCTTTTAGCTGGTGCCGGTTAAAGAGGGGTTGTGTAACTCCTCCCAATAATCCATAGGCAAGAGAGCTTCCGTTGAACAGCAGCGGTAGTTTAAAAGCATTCATAGCCAGGTAAGGCGTAAGAATAACCGTGGGCTAAACGGCTTTCCGTGCGGCTGTAACATCGGCTTTGCTGGCTGCCAGCTCCAACTCTGCCTGCTGTATATCGGGGCGGCTTGCTAACAGATTGGCGGGTACACCGGATGTGATCACCTGCGGGATTTGTTGTTGCCGTATGGGCAAGCCCC
>NZ_DAOMOZ010000364.1:0-2544 GCF_035444585.1 Agriterribacter sp. | reverse complement strand
GCCACGGCCAGCGACAGGGCGGTGAGGAACATCTGGAAAGGAGGAACTCCGCGCCACCAGCCAAAGCCAAAAACCGCAAGGCAGATAATGATAACAACAACGGCTAACTGCTTACTGAATACCGAGAGCCTTTTTTGAAGCGGGGTTTTCTGGGATTCTACTTCCATCAGCCCCGCTATTTTGCCTATTTCGGTATGCATCCCGGTGGCGGTTACTACCGCTTTTGCGGAGCCGCTGCTGACAACGGTCCCTTTAAAAACCATGTTCTGCTGATCGCCGGGCACCAGTCCCGTATCTTTAAGTGGTTCGGTATTTTTTTCAACAGAATGGCTTTCGCCCGTCAGCGATGCTTCATCCGTTTTTAAGGAGCTCACTTCCAGCAGGCGGGCATCGGCGGGCACAATATCGCCTGCTTCCAGTAAAATGATATCGCCGGGAACCAATTGATCCGCTTCTATTTTGGATGGATTATTATCGCGAAGCACCAGGGCATGCTGCGCCGACATTTTTTGCAGCATCCGCACCGACTTTTCCGCATTGTATTCCTGCGAATAACCCATCCATGCATTGCCTGCGATGATGGCTATGATAACAAATGCGTCGGTGTGTTCGCCAACCACAAACGAAACAACAGCGGCAATGATCAATATGATGATCATAATGTCCTTAAACTGGGAAAGCAGTATGGAAAGCCTGCTTTTTTGTTTGGCTTCCTGCAAAACATTAAAGCCAAATTCCTTTTGCAGCGCCGGTATAGCTTCTTTTTTTAAACCGGAAAGACTGGTTTTAAGCTGGTCCGTTACTTCCTCCCTGCTTAGCTGATACAATGCCGGCATATCCTTTGGTTTGTACTTAAAGGTAGCCAATATTCGATTGGAGGTGTAAGGTTTGGGGTGTGAGGTTTGAGGTGTAAGGGTGTGGGTGTCTTCACCATTCACATCCCCACTCCATGAAACGACAAACGATAAACGTGAAACGGCACCCCTTTCACTTCTCACTTTTCACCTCTCACATCATTATGCCCTGCAAAAATGTATCTTAGCGGCACCAATCAACAAATCAACCAATCAATATGAAGCATTACCTTTTATTGTTTCTGTCTCTATGTATTGTTCCTTCACTGTATGCTCAAAGTTCCGGTAAAGTAATTGAACAGGCTACCGTTTCCAGCACTGTTTTGGACCGGGCTGTGCATTACAGCGTTTATTTGCCGGCAGACTATGATCGTTCCGAAAGGAGCTACCCGGTTGTTTATTTGCTGCACGGGTATACCGATGACAATACCGGCTGGCTGCAGTTTGGTGAAGTAAACCGCTATGCCGATAAGGCCATTGCCAACGGTACCATTCCGCCCATGATCATTGTAATGCCGGATGCAGATTCGAGCTGGTATATCAATTCGTACGATGGCAAAGAAAAATACGAAGACTTCTTTATTCAGGAGTTTATTCCTGCAATAGAAAAAACCTATCGCATAAAATCACAAAAACAATACCGCGGAGTTGCAGGACTTTCTATGGGAGGATACGGTACATTGATCTATGCGTTGAAATATCCTGAACTTTTTGCTGCAGCGGCACCCTTAAGCGCCGCGGTTTTCAGCGATGATGAAATTGTAAATATGCCGGATGCCCAGTGGGACCGCATGCTTGCTCCGCTGTTTGGAAAAGGACTAAAAGGGAAAGCAAGGCTCAATAAAGCTGTGGCAGGCAATTCCATTCTTGCCATAGTGGAAAAGAAATCAGGCGCCGAATTGAATAAGGTGCGTTACTGGATAGATTGCGGCGATGATGATTTTTTGAGCAAGGGCAACTCCTTATTGCATATAGCACTCCGTTCCAAGCTGGTAGCCCACGAATACCGGGTACGCGATGGCGCACATAACTGGACGTACTGGCGTACGGGTATTACAGATGCCCTGGAATTTATCGGCAACAGCTTCAGGAGAAAATAAGACTGGCGGCGTGAAACGATAAAAGTAAAATGTGAGACGTGAAACGACAAAATGTGAGAGGAGGCATTGCACTCACTTCTCACGTCTCACCTTTCACGTTCCTGTAGCTCGGGCTATCAGCCATCAGCTTTCAGCCGTGAGTATTCAGCGATCAGTCTTACTTCTCACGTCTCACATTTCACCTTTCACGTTTCTGTAGCTTGAGCCATCAGCCATCAGCTTTCAGCCGTGAGTATTCAGCGATCAGTCTCACTTCTCACTTCTCACATCTCACCTCTTCCACATCTCCTGTATCTGTTCCAGGGTTTTCCCTTTGGTTTCGGGCACGGCATTCAGGATAAAAATAAAAGCCATTACAGAGGTTATCATATATATCCCGAAAGTATAGGCGCTGCCTATGGATTGAAGCAGCATAGGAAAGGTTTGCGATACTACGTATACGGAGAGCCATAAAAAAAATATGGCTACGCCCATTGCCCTGCCCCTGATATGGTTGGGGAAAATTTCTGCTACCACTACAAAAGTGAGGGGTCCCAGTGAAATGGCGAAAAATGAAATGTACAGCAGGATCCCCGCCAGCACCCAGTACC
>NZ_DAOMOZ010000363.1:0-2560 GCF_035444585.1 Agriterribacter sp. | reverse complement strand
TGGGCCGTTATTGTTCCGTCATAAGTAAGCATCCTGTATTTAAGCACATAATTTTTTTGTGGCTGCAGGGGCCAGTCTTTGTTTCGGGTAGGACTGAAGCTAAAAAACACATCACCTCTTTTGTTGGCATCTACCGGCCAAACCCGCATCGGTTCGGGAAAATTATAATTGGAAGGAAAGCTCATGAATAAAATGCCGCCATGCCCTTTCTGCAGGTCGCCGTCAATCATGCACCAGCGGGCAGTGGAAGCATCCGCTTCCTTACGCGTTTTGCCTTCCGAGGTAAGCACATTGCTGTTGGCATTGTTCCATTCTTCCGTAGCCCTGAAGCCAAAGCCGCCATAGCGGTATTCTTTAAGCGTTACCGGGCTGCCGGTGGCACAGTTCAGCGAGGATGTAAAGTCGCACAGCCACATATTATCCCCTGCATTGTATACTCTTATGTCCCAAACCTCATTCATCGCTGTTTTTTCCATCCCGGCTTGTGGTATATTAAAAGCCACATGTTGCTGCAGAGCCCTGAACCCCGCATATACATTGCCGCTGTATTTTGAAATGAAATTGCTGAACCGGACCGTACCTTTTTTATCGCCGATATTCCAGAAATCCACTTCCCTGTTTTCAAAAAGCACATGCGTCCACGGGTTCCATAAGCCCATGTGATGGTAATGATCCGGGGGATTGATCCTCGTGAGCACGTTTCCCGAAGGCGTCCATAAAGGATGGATAAAGCCGCTGCGCTTAAAAACCGTATCAACGCCGGCGGGAGGGTAATGCGTGGCAAAATTGTATTGCAATACATTTTTGCCGTTTTCTGTGATCAGTACGGCTTCTTCGTTTGTTATTAATTGTAATGCTGCGGTTGTGGCTGAAGATGGAGCGCCGGTCTTTACCAGCTCAAACACTCTTTTTGAAGCGCCGTTTTTATTGTGCACCATCCACCACAGGTAGCGGTGATAACCCGTTTCAACCTGAAAGGGTATGGTTGCAGCGCTCTTACCGTTCATTTCGCGAAGCAGCAACAGGGAGTCCGGCAGGCTGGTTATGGCGTCAAGATTTATATATACCGGCGCACTGATGCTGTTGTGCAGGAAGCGTTAGTTTGGCAATAACCTGGGCTTTGGTTGTTAAGCAGCACCACAGCATCAGCGCTGCTATAGTGACCGGTAATTTTATTTTCATATTTATATCAAAAAGCAATCGCGGCAAAATCAAAAAAATCTTAAAACTCTGTTAACGTAAAAATAGGGAGATACGCCGTGCTTTCCAACAGGTGATATGAGTAACATACCCGTTCATTTTCTGCACTCGTTCCCGGCAACGTTTGCATTATATGTATTTCAGCTAAAACCGCAATAATTTAGAAAAGATTTATTGTACAGGATAAATATATACAGGAATGATCAGGGCATTATATCTTTATTGTATGCAAACATCACAGCCTGTAACCATAAAAGATATTGCACGTAAGCTGGGTATTTCTGCGTCTACAGTTTCCCGTGCACTAAGAGGAAGCACGGAGATCAACCATGATACACGCAGGCTGGTGCAGGAACTCGCCAAAGAACTGAACTATACCCCCAACCCCATTGCGCTTTCGTTAAAAGAAAAGAAAAGCAAAGTAATAGGGGTGATCGTTCCCGAAATCGCCAATTATTTTTGTTCGGCTGTAATTGCCGGCATTGAAGATATTGCCTATAACCTGGGCTATCACGTGGTGATCTTTCAAAGTCATGAAAAATACGAAAGAGAGGTAACCAATATCAACCTGCTGGCATCCCGCAGGATAGACGGGCTCATCATTTCCGTATCCAATGAAACAAAAGCAGGCGCTCATATCGCAGAACTTATCCATAAAGGTGTTCCGGTAGTGATGTTCGACAGGATATGCGATGAAATAAACACGCCGCGTGTGGTTACCGATGATGCAGGCGGCGCCTATGATGCCACCTGTCATTTGCTGGAACAGGGATACCGGCGTATTGCTCAGGTTACCATGGCGCCTTATTTATCCGTTACAAAAAACAGGATGAAAGGGTATATTGAAGCATTGAAAAAGCACAAGATCCCCGTGCAGAAAAAATGGATCGTGCATTGCGACTTCAATTTTGCCAATGTCAAAAAAGCCCTGGTTAAGTTATTAAAAACAACGCCAAAGCCTAACGCTATCCTGGCCACCAGCGAAAGAATAGCAATGGATTGTTTTGAGGTGTTAAAGGAAATGAAATTACGCATACCGGCCGATATTGCTATGGTAGGTTTTTTTGACAATCCCGTTTGCCGGGTCATTGATCCTCCATTAACCGCCATTCATCAGCCCACTTTTGATATCGGTCAATCGGCTGCCCGCCTGCTCATTACCATGATAGAGAACAATACCCTGCAGCACCAGTACAAAACCATTGAGTTAAAAACAACCATGGAAATAAGGGCTTCTTCAATGAGGAAGGAGAAGGGGGGTGAGATTGTTTGAGGCTTCAGGTTTCAGGTTTGAGGTTTTAGGTCTCAGTGTCTTGTCCTGGTATAGGTAGACAGATTTAAGAACAAAAAAATCTGTAAA
>NZ_DAOMOZ010000362.1:0-2610 GCF_035444585.1 Agriterribacter sp. | reverse complement strand
TGTTGAGATTTGAAGATTGCTCTTGAAATCAAATTTTATGGCTGGTTTACCTTACTCCCGCATTGCTGCGGGATGCTGTTGCTTCCAAACTTTCAAAGATCTTGATCTCGTAATTTTACTGCCGTTTTGAAACGGGTGGCAAAGGTAAGAGATTTATTGTTTTTACCAAATTTTTTTAACTGAATTCTTCAGCTTTTTTTGGCAGATAAAATATTATTAATCATAGAACTACATTCAAAAATAGCCGGACTGCAAAGTTACATTTACCATGTTCTTTAAGCAAATTTTTTCCTTGCTTATTTCTGCACATTTCCGGTAAATCATCAGTAAAAATCGTGGTATTTTTTGAACGGGGTGCAAAGGTAGGACGTTTTATGAGACCGCCAAATCTTTTTCCCTTTTCTCTATGCGTAATCGTTGCTTTGCTTTTTAAGAACTGCTGCCTTTTTTCAAAAGCGGAGCGCAAAGATAGCCAGCTTTTGGTTGCTGCCAAATCTTTTTTGAAAAAGAAGTGGTTTTTCTGAAAATTTTCTGCTTCTTCTCACTGGCAGTAAGCGGCAATCAAACGGCTGCAGCCCAGGTAAACAGCGGCTTTACATCGTATTGGAAGCCGAAAGGAACCCCGTGCTTATATGCCTGAAAAAATATCAGGACTGTCTCCAAAATAATATTTTGTAACGTGTATCAAAAGATTTTTGAAGGCTCTGAGAATCGCATAGTTGATTTCACCCTCCTTTACTCTTACCGAATAAAATGAGGGGGCTGTCTCAAAAGTTATGTTTTGCCACTAAGGCACTGACCTGCCGGCAGGCAGGAACACAAAGAAAATAAAATCTGAAGACCAGGGCTTTGTGTATTAGTGTCTTTGTGGCATATCTTCCATACCGGCCTTTATAAGACAACCTCCTCAATATTGAATTTAATGCCTGGGGTTGATTTTCAATATACAACCAGCCCCGATGCTGCGCATTGGACTGACTAACTAACCGTCTTATTTTTTCTTTTTCCCCTTTGCGGGAACAACTGCAGGCTGGCTCATATCTTTTATCCTGATGTTTCTGAAAAACAGGGTATCACCATGGCCCAAAAACCCGATATGGCCGGTTTTGCGTTTCAGTCCGGGGTGATCGCGGTGATCCGCCGTGCCGTTCTTACTGGCTTCGGCAATATCGCCATCAAGGATAACCGTTCCGTTTAAGGTTACTTTTATATGATTACCCTTAACATATATTTCCTCTTCATTCCACTCGCCCATGGGCTTTAAAAAGCCACGTTTGGCAGCTATGATACCATATACCGAACCGTGATACTGGTAGGGCTTCAGATCCTTATAAATATCAGCCTCATTATCCAGCACCTGTATTTCCATCCCTTCATAAGCACCATCTCCTGTTAATGGGGTCCTGATCCCGATGCCGTTATTGGCCCCGGGAGTAAGCTTGAATTCGAAGCGATAAATAAAATCGCTGTACTCATCTTTTGTATACAGGTTGCCATTGCCTCCCCGCTTGGGATATACGGCTATATTTCCATCTTCAATGATGTAGGAGGTTTTATTGCCTACCCATTCGTGCAATGCAGTACCGTCAAACAGTATTTTGTATCCTTCCTTCTTTTCTTCAGCGGTGAGCGCATAAGGCTCAGGACGGGGTATTTCACGGATATATATATCCCTGTATGCTACATAAGTGCCGTGCGCCTGCAGCTCTATCTGCTCTTCGGGAAAAATCGGAAGACTACGATCCCAGTAATTCTCTAAAGGCACTTTATCCACCACCAGTTGCCCGTTCAGGTAAACCGTAACCTGGTCGCCCACCATGCTGATGCGGAAGGTATTCCAGTCGCCGATGGCATTATCTGCCAGCGTGGAAGGCTTGCTCTCGTTTTTCTGGTTGTTGTACAAGCCACCCGAACCCACCTGCGCTCCCACATCTATTCTTGAAGTGTCCCAGATCTGCACCTGTGGCGTTCCCCTCAGGTAAATGCCGGCGTCACCATCGTTGGTTATCTTCCAGTCTACATACATTTCAAAATCACCATATTTTTTTTCTGTGCACAGGTTTTCGCCTTTGCCGGTGAAAACCAGCAAGCCGTCTTTTACTATCCAGCCTGTACGCATGATCTCATCGGCTTTCTTCTGCTCATTTTCCAGGGTTTCGGTATCCATTTTTGCACGTTTAATGGGGTCGGCAACCAATCCTTTCCAGCCTGTAAGGTCTTTCCCGTTAAATAAGGGTACAAAGCCCTGCCCCTGCGGCATAGCTGCCAGGTGCTTTTGAAGGGCTTCCTTTAAATACTGGCTTTCATTGCCGCTTCCCAGAACCTGCATTGTTTTTTCCAATAAGCGTTTTACATTATCCCCATAAATGGATTTGTCGGACAAAGCAATATCTATTACTGCCGATGCCGCCTCACGCTGCAGTGAGGGGTCATCTAAAAAATTGCCGGCGTATAACAACGCAGGAAATGTTTTGCATTTCCCTACCTCGTTCAGGATGGACTTTCTTTGATCTGCATTGCGGGCAAAGTCCATGGCGTTACGCAACATAATGAGCTTCAGGGCTCCTGTATTTTTGGAAATGCTGATCTGTTTAATGAATCCATCCACAG
>NZ_DAOMOZ010000361.1:0-2648 GCF_035444585.1 Agriterribacter sp. | reverse complement strand
GGTTAACGCTACAATGATGGGAAGCTTCCATTTACCATTTAAAACATCTAATGCATCCCTTATCGGGCGTAACATCCCCATACATTCTGAGTGCACGGGTTCCACCGGTTTCTTCATTGTTTTTTGTCTGGCTATCATAAAGTATAGTGCTATACATTGGTATAGTACTTACAAAGGTATAGTAAATGGCGGTAAATTTGCAATATCAATTTTAAAAGTGATCAGCCTTACTAAATGGGAAGTCATCAGTTAATAATAAAAACATTATGATAAGAAATTTGATAAGCGTTCAAACGCCCCTGCCTCAGCAGGGATTTCTGGGCGAAGGACATACAGCCCGTGCTGTTATCCAGACCGACTACAGGCAGAGTGATCCTTTCATTTTGTTAATGGACGATATGCTGGATAAGAAAGACGAAAAACCGGCGGGCGGGCCCCATCCACATGCCGGATTTGAGACCGTTAGCTTGTTGCTCGAAGGCGAAATGGGAGATGGCGCTCATAAAATGAAAGCCGGCGATTTTCAAATAATGACGGCAGGCAGCGGAGTTGTGCACACGGAAACAATTGCAAAGAAAACTAAAATGCGCCTGATGCAGCTATGGTTAAATCTGCCTAAAGATAAAAGATGGACAATGCCAAAGCTGCAGCATTTGTCATTAAAGGATGTGCCGGCAGTATCTGAAAATGGATTGAACATAAAAGTTTACAGCGGCTCGTTCGCAGGGGTTGTATCACCGGTATCCAATTATGTTCCCCTGATACTTGCCGACATTCAAATGCTTGCAGGCATATCAACGCTGCAAAGTATCCCGTCATCCTTCACTACTTTTTTATATGTGCTGGAAGGAAGCGTAGAAGCAGGCGACGATAATCAAATCATTGATCAAAACCAGGTGGGCTGGCTGGATAAGTATACCGAAAACACTTCAAGCGAGTTAAGACTGACTGCCGGTGATGCCGGAGCCCGGCTTCTTTTGTATTCAGCACAACCGCAAGGCAACCCTATCGTTTCTCACGGACCTTTTATAGGAGACAGCCAGGAAGATATTTCACGGCTATATCGTGAATACCGCCAGGGCAAAATGAATGACATCTCATTTTTTAAAAACCACGAAAGATGGCAACAACAAAATGGGCAATAGACCCCACACATTCTGAAATCCGGTTTAAAGTAAAACATTTGATGATTTCAACGGTAACGGGGCAGTTCAACCAGTTTGAAGGGAATATTGAAATGGAGTCCGAAGATTTTACTACTTCCAGAGCAATGTTTGCTGCAGACGTGAATTCCATCAATACCAATAACGAACAAAGGGATGCGCAGTAAAGTTGCTGGCTAATGTGCAATTTGTAAAACAAGGCGTCACAGAACGCGCTACACTATAAAAACCGGGGAATGGGAATGACAATGAACCGAAAACACATACCGTATTCCATACTGGAACTGGCCACTGTTTCCAACGGAAGCAGTCCGGCAGAGACCTTAAAGAGAAGCCTCAGCCTGGCACAGGAGGCAGAAGCCCTTGGTTACACCCGCTTTTGGCTGGCAGAGCATCATAATGCAATTGGCATTGCCAGTTCGGCTACAGTGGTACTTATTGGCTACATAGCGGGCGGAACAAAGAAAATAAGAGTGGGTTCCGGCGGAATTATGCTGCCCAATCACTCGCCGCTTATCGTGGCCGAGCAGTTCGGCACTTTAGGCTCACTTTATCCCAACCGTATTGATCTCGGACTGGGAAGGGCACCGGGCACAGACCAGGTTACCGCCCAGGCCATTCGTTCAGACAGGATGCAGCGGGTGTATAAATTTCCGGAAGAAATAAGCCAGATCCGGCAATATTTTTCCCCTGCAAACAGCGCTGCCAAGGTAAGGGCTACAGTTGCCGAAGGGGTGGATGTTCCCCTGTATATTTTGGGTTCCAGCACCGACAGCGCACACCTGGCGGCAGCAAAGGGATTGCCTTATGCCTTTGCCAGTCATTTTGCAACTACCCATTTGTTTGAAGCGCTTAACATTTATTACAACAATTTTCAACCATCGGAATTTTTGCAGGAGCCTTACAGCATTGGCTGTATCAATGTTATGGCAGCAGATACCAATGAAGAAGCGGAAAGGATCTCAACTTCTTTGATCCGGATGTTCCTTGCTGTTTTTACAGGTGTTTCGGCATATCTCCAGGAGCCCACCGAAATGACGCCTGAGTTGCGCGGGATAATGGAAAACCCTGCTTTACAGCAAATGCTGAAGTACAGCTTTGCAGGCGATAAGAAAACAGTAAAGAAAAAAACGGAAGACTTCTTAAAGCAAACCGGGGTGAACGAGATCATGGCCGTTTCCAATATATATGACCACGAAGACAGGATAAAGTCTTACCGGATATTTTCTGAAATAATGAAGGAAATATAGTTAGCGGTGAATACCTGCCTGCCGGTGAAGCAGGCACCGCCAACGGCAGGCCGCCCAGGCTGGTATCCCCACTTTTGCGGCCGGCACCCGACGTGAGGAGGGTCAGCACCGCAAACTTTAATAAAATAATTCAGAAGACTGACCATAGAATTTAGTGTATGCAAAACGATCTGACGCTGGCGCGTACCGACCGTTTTGCGGCCGGCACCCGACGCGAGGAGGGTCAGCACCGCAA
>NZ_DAOMOZ010000360.1:0-2675 GCF_035444585.1 Agriterribacter sp. | reverse complement strand
CAATTATCTACTACCGAGCCCGACAGGAAAACATTCTCCTTTGATATTTTTCCTTCATCCATGATTGATAATATCATTATCAACAAAGCCTTTGTGCCGGAATATCCCGGCGAATGGGCCGGGGGGCTGGTGCAGGTGAATACCAAAGATATTCCTTCTTCCGGCTTTCTTTCTGTGCAGGCAGGCACCGGTTTTAATACGCAAACGACCGGCAAAGATTTTTATACATACAAAGGAGGGCGTACCGATTGGTTGGGTATTGATGACGGGGCAAGGGCATTGCCCGGCCATTTTCCCACTAAAACCGGTTTCCAGGAATTATCCGATGCCGGAAAAACAGAACTGGCCAAAAGCATAGCTACCAACTGGTCTGTGCATAAGGGCAACGCTCCAGTCAATGCATCTTTCCAGATCAATGGCGGGTTTAATACAAAGTTTTTTAAAAAAGACATTGGGGCTATTATAGGATTAACCTACAGCCGCTCCGGCCGTAACCTGGATTTTGGTAATGGTTTTTACAGTTTTAACAATAGCCAGAGTTCATTGTTGTTTGATTACAACAGTCACAAATACAGTACAGATGTGCTGGCGGGTGTGCTGGCGAACTTTTCGATAAAGCTGAACAGGAACAATAGGATCAGTTTTAAGAACATACTCAATGTTAATGCTTCAGATTATGCTACTTTAAGAACCGGTATTGATTATGAGCAGGACCCCGTACTGGGAGAAAATATCCGTGCCAGGGAGCTGGCTTTCCGTTCTAATACTTTCTTCAATACCCAGCTTACCGGCGAGCACAATATCGCTTCCCTGGGAACCAAAGTGAGCTGGTATGGCAGCTTTAATATTCTTGACGGGTATATACCCCAGCAGCGCCGCGTGCAATATAACCAATCAAAGCAGGAGCCCGGTGCGCCTTATAGTTTGCTGATCGGTGAATCGAGGTCGCAGAAAACGGGTAGCGTATTTTATTCTATGCTGTCGGATTATATCTATAATGCTGGGGGAGATATAGCAAAGCGCTTCAGGCTTTTGGGGCAAAGCCAAACGGTAAAAGCAGGCTATCTCTTCCAGGTAAAAGACAGGCTCTTTGATTCAAGACCTTTTTCTGTTTACCTCCGGGATGGAACTTCCCCGTTGCGGTTATTGAGCGAAGACGAGGTATTTAACGAAGCCAATTTTGATGCCGGCGATCCGGGGAAGTTTAAGTTTGATGAAATTATCGGCAAGCAGTACCGGTATATGGCCAATAGTATTTTGAATGCAGGGTATGTCCAGTTCGATAACCAGTTCAGTTCATGGCTAAGAGTGGTTTGGGGGGCACGGTATGAGCATTACGACCAGTTGGTGGGCAGCGTAAAGCAAAGTGATGAGCGGCATGCCCATATCAAACAGGGTGACCTGCTTCCCGCTGTGAATTTTACTTTTGAGCTGAACTCCAAAACAAATATCCGTTTATCGGGCTCCCAAACCATTATCCGTCCCGAGTTTCGTGAGCTCACCAATTTTGCTTTCTACGATTTTGAGCTGGGCGCAGCGGTTATCGGCTCCAGTTCCCTTAAGCGAACCAAAGTAACCAATGTTGACCTGAGGTATGAACTGTATCCGCGGGCAGGGGAAATGGTAACCTTAGGTGTGTTCTATAAATACTTTAAAAACCCGATAGAGTTATATTTTAATCAATCCGGTGTGGCTACCAACACTTTTAATTTTTTGAATGCAGAAGAAGCAACCGGTTATGGGATTGAATTTGATTTTCGCAAAAAGCTGGATTTCGCCAATGCCCTGAGAAATTTTACGTTCCAGACCAATCTTTCCTACATCTTTAACAAGGTCAATGACCCGGATGTGAAAATTGACAGGCCCATGCAGGGACAGTCTCCTAATGTTATCAATGCTTCACTTCAGTACGATATAGAAAAGGCAGGGATAAGCACCACACTGCTGTTTAACCAGATCGGACGCAGGATCTTATACGTAGGTAATGAGCAGGTGCCCGAAATATGGGAGAACCCGCGCCCGCTGCTTGATCTTCAAATAGCTAAAAAAGTGCTTGGCGACAAAGGCGATATCCGCCTGAATGTATCCGACATCTTCAATAAAAGGGCATACTTCTACCACGATGTGGATAAAAGCAGGAACCTGAAGCTGGGCTCTTCCGATGTAGTAGCAATAAGCAGGAATTATGGAACTACTGTCAGCATTTCTTTCGGATACCGCATTAAATAATAATCACACATTTTAAAAAACATCAAATACAGGAATATGAAAAAGGTATTAGCATTTGCAGTTGTGGGAATACTGATAACTGCCGGCTGCCGTAAAATTGAAGTTGACGGCAGCATCAAAGGAGATGGTGGCGACGGCGGTACGCCGGGCGAAAACACTATCCTGTCGGGCAAAATAAGTACAGACAGAACGCTGAAAGAAGGAACAACGTATAAGCTGAGGGGAATTGTATACGTGGTTGATGGCGCTACATTAACCGTTGAAGCAGGAACAAGGATTGAAGGAGAAAAATCTACACGCGGCGCACTGATCATTACCCGCGGTACCAAACTGATCGCCAACGGAACAAAGGAAAAGCCTATTGTATTTACATCCGATGCTGCAACACCTTCTTCGGGCGACTGGGGCGGTATTGTGATGCTGGGGCGTGCAAAAACCAATAGCTC
>NZ_DAOMOZ010000359.1:0-2694 GCF_035444585.1 Agriterribacter sp. | reverse complement strand
TTTGATGAAGAGCCCGGCACGACTTTCACTTCTCTCCTCTCACTTAACTGATTGCTGTGTTGTACTATCTTATAAGCGTAACCGTTCCTTTTCTTGCTATGTCATTCCCCAGGTAATCTTTTCCCCCGATCATCCATACGTAGGTGCCGGTGGTTTGTGGTTTGCCGTTAAAGCTGCCGTTCCACCCGGCCGATGGGCTGGTTGAGCTGTATACCAGTTGCCCGTAACGGTTAAATACTTTGAAATAATGTATAGCACTCATCCCCGCCGCAACAAAACGGAATACATCATTCCTGCCATCCCCGTTGGGAGTAAAAGCAGTAGGGACATAAAATGTTGGTCCTTTGTATGCTTTTATAAAAATGCTGTCTGTTGTAGGACAGCCGGCTGTAGCAGAACTTACCGTAACCGTATAGGTAATATCATTTTGCACTGTTGCAACGGGGTTTGAAATATTTGCATCACTTAAGCCCGATGCCGGAGCCCATTGGTAAAAGTCGCCACCGGATCCCTGCAACTGGATGGGTTGTCCCATCGCCGCGATCGTGTCATTACCCGCAAAGGCAGAAGTGGCAAAAATAGAAACTTCCTGCTCCAAAGTATCCGAAGGGCAGCCGCCGGGGCCGAGGGCGTAAACACCTGCAGTATATGTTCCGCCATCACGGTAGGCGTGGGTAACCGATGCCTCATTGCCGGTCGTACCATCTCCGAAGTTCCAGTGCCATTGCGCTACCGGCTGCACCGGGTTGTTATTGCCTGCAATAAAAAGAACCGGTTCGTTTTTACAGGCATCCATCGCTTCCTGCATGCTGATATCAGGATGTGCTTGTATGGTAACGATTTTTTGGGTTGTTTCAGATACGCAGCCTTCTTTGGTCTTCACCTGGAGCGTGATCGTATTATCGCCCGCTGGCAACATGCGTTGCAGGGGTTGTTCAGGATTAAGGACAGGACTCCCGTTCACGGTCCAGAGCCATTCATTAACGGTGCCATATTCCACTTTTGAAAGATCATTAAAGGGGATGTATTTATTATCGCAATAAGGCGGGTCTTTAAAATTAAAGTCGGCCACCGGTTTTGATCCAGCCACCACCTGTTGCCGGAAAGTGTCGGAGATACAACCATCGTTACCAACGATATTCAAACTTACTGTATAGTTGCCGGGTTGTGGATAGCTGTGCATGCCCGGGTTCTTTACCGTGTCGGTGGTGCCATCGCCGAAATCCCAGAACCATTTAACAATCTCTCCAAAGGAAGTAGAGCTGTCGCGGAACAAAACCGGTTCGGGGTAACAGGTGATCTGATCTTCTGCAAGTGAAAAGGATGGGTTGAGCGATGTACAGAAACGCTGGTGGTTGGTTGCCCCGCCGGTTGCACCCGAAAATCCCCAAAAAACCATAGGATTGCCGCGAAAAACATCCTGCACCAGCGCTGTAGTGGCGTGCAGCCGTTCTTTGCCATCCATATATACAGTGATCATGGCAGCAGCAGGCTCCCAGGTAATGCGTATAATATGCCATTTGCAGTCTTCAATATTGTCATTGTTTTCCAAAGCCGTTACCGGTCCTGCAATATTGTTAGCGGTGCTGTGGTCTAAATCGCCGTTTAAATGAATGGCCAGGTGATCGTAGTGCGGGTCTGCAAAATCCGGGTTCTGGTATGTATCAATAGCCACTGCCACCGAGGGTGATACGCCCTGTATGCCCAGTCCCTGTCCCGTTGTGCCTATGCTGGTGCTCAGCGGCTGCAGCACAAACGCGATACCGTCGGCGCCATCGGCATCGCGGCAGCCCAGAAAAACATTGAAGTGATAATCGAACGGAAGGGTAAGGTCAATTTTGTTGATGTTCCAAACGGATCCCGACTGATCGTTCTTATCGTTTGTAATGGTATAGCAATTGCAGTCTTCCTGTATGGCATTCCCGTTGAGATGATAAGGTTTATCGGTTTGACCGTACAACGTGTGCATACCCGGCAGCAGGCAAAGCAAAACAACCAGCCAAAGACAGCTGCAGCGCTGCCTTTTCAATTGTTTGTGCTGATATAAGATCATTCTTTATTTTAACTCCCGCTTTAAAAATTCGTTGATCCTTGTATACAGGCTCATTCTAAGGATGTTGGGCGTTCCATCGCTGAGGTTATGGGTTTTGTCGGTATAGAAATGCTGCTCAAAGTTGGTTTTCCTTTCGTTGGTCAGTTGCTTGCTCAGCTCCATGCTGTTGTGAAGATGCACATTATCATCTGCAGTGCCATGAACAAGAAACAGTCCGCTTTCATAATTGCCTGCAAAGTTCACAGGAGAGGCATTCTTATATCCTTCTGCATTTTCGCTGGGCATGGAAAGCAGTCGTTCTGCATATATATTTTCATAAAACCGCCAGTTGGTAACCGGCGCTATGGCCACGGCTGCTTTAAAACGTCCGGCATATTTGGTTTGGGCAAGAGCGGCAAGATATCCGCCATAGCTCCAGCCCATAACCGCTACCCGCGATGAATCAATGCGGTAGTTCCGCGCCAGGTGATCTCTTACTTTCAGCAGGTCTCCTATCTCTATATCGCCCGGCGCCTTATAATTGCTTTTCCTGAATGCTTCCCCTTTACCCGGCGTACCGCGGGGATCCACACAGGCTACCGCATAACCCTGATTGGCCAGCCAGCGCATGGTAAGGGTAAATTTATCACCCCACCTGTCTA
>NZ_DAOMOZ010000358.1:0-2703 GCF_035444585.1 Agriterribacter sp. | reverse complement strand
GTAAATTGATGATTTAAAATTCATCAACGCATTATAACATGTCTGCAGATTTTATACAGGTAATATTTTTTTTGCTGGCGGGTATCGCCTTAATTATTTTACTAACGGCAAGGCTTAAGGTACATGCTTTTTTTGCTTTATCCATCGCCTGCTTTGTGGTTGGACTGGGCGTTCAGTTACCTGTAGCAGGCATTGTAACAGCCATGGAAGAAGGGTTTGGTCATATTATGAAATCGCTTGGTTTTATAATAGTGCTGGGAACCACATTGGGTGTATTGCTGGAACATACGGGCAGCACCCGCGTAATGGCCGAATTCATACTCAAAAAAACCGGTGAACGGCATGCGCCCCTTGCCATGAATATAACAGGTTTTGTTGTAGGTCTGCCTATCTTTTGTGATTCGGGCTATATTGTTTTGAGCGGATTAAATCAAACGCTTGCAAGGCGCACAAAAATAGCCGTTCCTGTTATGGCCACCTCACTTGCTGCCGGCTTGTATGCGGTACATTGCCTTATCCCTCCGCATCCCGGCGCTGCTGCTGCGGCGGGCATTATTGGGGTTGATTTCGGCAAACTCATACTGGCAGGCATAGCTGTTGCTATTCCGGCAAGTGCCGTGGGCTACTGGTGGGCCCGGTATGCGGGGAAAAAGACTCCCCCGCTGCATGTTGCACAGGAAAAAGACGACGGCACACATACAAAATTGCCTTCAGTGATGCAGTCTTTTTTACCTGTGGTTGTTCCAATCGTTTTAATTGCGTTGGGTTCCTTTAGCTCTGTTGAAGCCAATGACAGCCGTATATGGCAAATTTTTAAAATTGCCGGCGACCCGGTGATCGCCCTGCTTGCAGGTGTTTTGCTGGCGCTTACCGCCATCCGCTCATGGAAGAAGAATGCCATAAGCAAATTATTACAGGAAGGAGTGGAAAAGGCTGGCGGCATACTGGTGATCATTGGCGCCGGCGGCGCTTTTGGCGCTGTACTTGCCGCTACAAAAATCGGCAACCACCTCGGCGACAGCCTGCCTCTTGCAAGCATGGGCATCTTCTTCCCTTTTCTGCTCACCGCCCTGCTTAAAACTGCACAAGGCTCATCTACTGTGGCTATCATTACGGCAGCTTCTATTATACAACCTTTAATGCCCGCATTGGGCTTGGATACCCCAACCGGTCAATTGCTTTGTGTGCTGGCAATGGGTGCCGGCTCTATGATGATATCTCATGCCAATGACGCTTATTTTTGGGTGATCAGTAAATTTTCCGGGCTGGAAATGAAAACCATGCTGAAAGTATATTCACTGGCTACTCTGTTTATGGGACTAACAGCATTGGCTGTAGTATATATTTTGTCGCTGGTTATGTTATAAAGAAGGCAACGCGTAACAGGTAAGAAGTAAGACACGTAAGAACAAGACACGTAAGAGGTAAGACAGGTAAGACAGGTAAGACAGGTAAGAGGTATAAGACAAGTAAAAGGATATCTCCGTTCCGGGTTGCCATTTTATCATTTTACTATTTTACAATCTTACTATTTTCCCTATCTTACCATCTTACCAATCTTACCATCTTACAATAAACATATTCACCACCAAAGCAGCCATTACCATCACCTGCCACAAACGTATTAAGCTATATGAAGCGTCCTCGCTTCATATCCGATTATGATCGCCTCCGGCGATTACGCTTAACTTAACTTCCGCTGTATTTCAAAAGCCTTTTACCTTTGCCCCACATGAATGTATTCACAGCAAAAGCAGCCATTACCATTACCTGTCACAAACGTATTGCGCCTTATCTTGAGCAGGAAGTAAAGGACCTGGGATTTACTGTTGAAGACCGTTTTATTACCGGGGTACACATTTCCGGCACAGTGAACGATTGTATAAAGCTCAACCTTAACCTGCGTTGCGCCAGCCAGGTGCTGTACAGCCTAAAGCAATTTGAAGCGCCCGATGCCAATGCTATTTATAATAATCTTGTTCATTACCCGTGGGAAAACATTTTACCTGATGCAGGCTATTTTTCCGTTACCAGCAATGTAAGCAATGAAACCATCAACAATAACTTGTTTGCCAACCTACGCGTAAAAGATGCAATAGTTGACCGCCTGCGTGAAAAAACGGGTAAGCGCCCGTCGTCCGGATCCGAACTTACAGGTGCTGTTTTTAACCTGTTCTGGAAAAACGATCATGCGGAAATCTTTATTGATACTTCCGGCCATTCGCTGGCGCGGCATGGCTACCGTAAAATACCCGGACTGGCTCCCATGCTGGAGGCACTGGCATCGGCTACTATTTACGCTACACGCTGGAACAGGGCTTCGCCGTTTGTAAATCCCATGTGCGGGTCGGGAACACTGGCTATTGAAGCAGCGCTTATTGCCAGCAACAGGCGGCCGGGGTTGTATAGAACAAACTATGCCTTCATGCACATCCGGGGATATAACGATGCGGTTTACCTTAAAGAAGATGCCTTACTGGAAGAGCAGATCACTGATGTTCCGGGGCTTCGCATTATAGCTACCGACTATAGTGAACGGGCCATTGAAAATGCAAAGAAAAATGCTATCGCGGCAGGCGTTGCCAAACTGATTGAGTTTAATGTGTGTGATTTTGCCGATACCGAAGTGCCGCAAGATGTGCCGGGGATTATGTTCGTTAATCCCGAATATGGAGAACGGCTGGGACAAGTGCAGGAGCTGGA
>NZ_DAOMOZ010000357.1:0-2705 GCF_035444585.1 Agriterribacter sp. | reverse complement strand
CCATCACCGGTATTGTTTTCACAACCACAGGCGCCCCGGTGTTCCATGTTTTCAAGAAGGGTAAGTGCGTCAGACACAATCTGGTGAGATTTATTGCCTTTAATATTGGCCACGAATCCTACACCGCATGCATCATGCTCAAATTCCGCCCTGTACAAACCGTTACTAACCATAGCTCTGGAATTATTAATAAAAAATCAAAGAAGCAGAGATTTATTAAATATTATTCAATTATACGGCAGGCAAGAACCTAAAAGTACTAAAAAAACATGACAAATTAACTTTCTGTCTAAAAATTACTAACAAGTGTTAATATCTTTATATAAGGTAACCAAAGAGTTTGTCGTCTTTATTGATCCCGGAGAAGTTAATCTGGTGATCTTTCATGTTTTGGATAAGCTTATGGTAATCGTTTTTATCCTGCAATTCAATACCTACCAGAGCCGGACCGGCTTCTTTATTGGTTTTTTGCATGTATTCAAAGCGGGTAATATCGTCGGCTGGTCCCAGCACGTTGTTAACAAATTCTTTCAACGCGCCCGGGCGTTGTGCGAAGCTGATCAAAAAATAATGTTTCAGCCCTTCATACTGAAGTGATCTCTCCTTTATTTCGGGCATGCGGTCAATATCGTTGTTGCCGCCACTTACAATACAAACCACTTTTTTCCTCCTGATCCCGGCAGCATACTGGTCAAGGGCCGCAATAGACAAAGCGCCTGCCGGTTCCACTACTATAGCGTCATTGTTATAAAGCCTTAATATGGAAGTGCATATCCTGCCCTCGGGTACCAATAGCATATCATCCAGCACTTCCCTGCATATTTCGAATGTAATATCACCTGCGCGTTTTACGGCAGCCCCGTCTACAAAACGGTCAATATGCTCTAAGGTTACGGGATGACCGGCCTGCAGTGCTGCTTTCATTGAAGGCGCACCTTCGGGTTCTGCTCCTATGATTTTTGTACCGGGGCTGTATTTTTTAAAATAAACGCCAATGCCGGCAGCCAATCCGCCACCGCCTACGGGAACAAAAACATAATCTATAGTACTCTGTTCTTCCAGTATTTCCATTGCCACGGTTCCCTGTCCCTCAATAATGCTGTAATCGTCGAATGGGGGAATAAATGTCATGTTGTTCAACCGGGTATACGCTTTTGCAGCAACAGCACAATCGTCGAAGGTATCCCCTACCAGCTTTATTTCAATTTTATCCCCGCCAAACATTTTTGTCTGGCTGATCTTTTGTTTTGGCGTGATCACGGGCATAAATACCACGCCTTTAATATTGAGCTTTTTACAACTGTAAGCGAAACCCTGCGCATGGTTACCTGCACTGGCACACACCACTCCCCGCCGCTGCTGGTCTTCATCAAGACTGTATATCATATTGTATGCACCTCTTAATTTATAAGAACGCACAACCTGCAGATCCTCTCTTTTCAGATACACTTCGCAATCGTATTTCCGCGACAAATTATCATTGTATACCAGCGGAGTATGCGTGGCTACTCCTTTTAACCGGCGTGCTGCCTCATAAAAATTAAGCCTTCCTGACCATGCAGGAAGGCTATCGGTTGTTTGAGTATTTTTTTCTTCCACTTTTGTCTTATCCTCCATACTCATTTGTTGTAATGTTATAAATTTATTTTTGATTTTCAGGCCTCAGGCTTCTTACTGTTTTGCCTGCCTGCCATAATTCACTTTCTCTCAGCTCCTTTAATTCTGCTTCCAGCTTCTCTCGATAATCGGGTTTGCTGTTGCTGTCAATGGAACGTTGGGATTCTTTTCCGGCCGCCACACTTTCATACAGTTCTTTAAATACCGGTGCAGTTGCATCGCGGAATTTTTTCCACCAGTCTAATGCACCGCGTTGTGCAGTAGTAGAACAGTTGGCGTACATCCAGTCCATGCCGTTCTCGGCAACCAATGGCATAAGCGATTGGGTAAGCTCTTCCACCGTTTCATTAAATGCTTCGGATGGGGTATGACCTTTATCGCGCAAAACCTGGTATTGTGCTGCAAAAATACCCTGTATAGCGCCCATTAAAGTACCGCGCTCACCTGTAAGGTCACTGTATACTTCTTTTTTAAAATCTGTTTCAAATAAATACCCGCTGCCTACGGCAATGCCCAGGGCTACTACCCTTTCTTTGGCTTTACCGGTAGCATCCTGGAAGATAGCATAGCTGCTGTTTAAGCCGCGTCCCTGCAAAAACATGCGGCGCAGAGAAGTGCCCGATCCTTTGGGAGCCACTAAAAATACATCCACATCTTTGGGTGGTATGATCCCGGTTTGTTCATTGAACGTAATACCAAAACCATGGGAAAAATATAAAGCCTTACCGGCCGTAAGATGCTTCTCTACTGTAGGCCACAATTCAATCTGCGCAGCATCACTGAGCAGGTAGCAAATAATAGTGCCGCGCTGCAATGCTTCTTCTATTTCAAACAAAGTTTCGCCGGGTACAAAACCATCCTTTACCGCCTTATCCCAGGTCTTTGAATTTTTCCTCTGGCCAACAATTACGTTGATCCCATTGTCGCGCTGGTTCAATGCCTGTCCTGGGCCCTGAACGCCATAACCTATAACAGCAACTGTTTCATTCTTTAATACTTCCTGGGCTTTACTGAGTGGAAACTCTTCGCGTGTTACTACATTTTCTTCCACGCCGCCGAAATTTAATTTTGCCATCTTTTTAATTTGA
>NZ_DAOMOZ010000356.1:0-2707 GCF_035444585.1 Agriterribacter sp. | reverse complement strand
CCTATAAAATACAACCTGCTGTTTGAAAGATTCCTGAATCCCGACCGTAAAAGCATGCCTGATATTGATACGGATTTTGATGATGAGGGGAGGCAGAAAGTGATTGATTATGTTGTTGAGAAATACGGAAAAAACCAGGTAGCGCAGATCATCACCTATGGTACCATGGCCGCTAAAATGAGCATTAAAGATGTGGCAAGGGTAATGGATCTGCCTTTGTCCGATTCCAATGCATTGGCCAAGCTTGTGCCTGAGCGTCCGGGTATTTCGCTGAAGCGGGTACTGCATGCGCCGCTTAATGCCAAAGAGGGCGAAAAGTCGCTGGAAGAAAAGGAAGGATTGTCGTCGGATGATCTTGAGAATGTAAAAAAGCTGCGCCAGTTCTATAGTGGTGCCGATATGCATTCGAAAGTATTGCATGAAGCCGAAATATTAGAGGGCTCCGTACGCAATACGGGCATACATGCAGCGGGCATTATTATAGCCCCTAAAGATTTAATGGAATTGTTACCGGTGGCCGTTGCCAAGGATTCTGATCTGTGGGTTACACAAATTGAGGGGAGTGTAATTGAGGAAGCCGGTGTAATTAAGATGGACTTTCTGGGCTTAAAAACGCTGAGCATTCTCAAAACAGCGTTGCAACTCATCAAACAAAATCATGGGGTTGAAATTGACCTGGATACCATTCCGTTAGACGATGAAAAAACATACCGGTTGTATCAGCATGGAGATACCAACGGAACCTTCCAGTTTGAAAGTGTGGGCATGCAAAAATACCTTCGTGAACTGAAGCCGGACAAATTTGGCGACCTCATTGCAATGAACGCCTTATACCGTCCCGGTCCTTTGGCCTATATCCCCAATTTTATCGACCGCAAGCACGGACGTGAACCCATTACCTATGACCTGCCGGAAATGGAAGAAATTTTATCTGATACATACGGCATTACCGTATACCAGGAGCAGGTGATGCTGCTCTCCCAAAAGCTGGGCGGGTTCAGCAAGGGCGATGCAGACGTGCTGCGCAAGGCCATGGGAAAAAAACAAAAATCCGTGCTGGATAAAATGAAGACGCAATTCATTAATGGAGCTACAGCAAAAGGACACGATGCCAAAGTGCTCGAAAAAGTATGGACAGACTGGGAAGCCTTTGCACAGTATGCGTTTAATAAATCACATTCTACCTGCTATGCTTTTGTGGCATATCAAACCGCTTATTTAAAAGCGCATTACCCGCCCGAATATATGGCGGCGGTATTGAACCATGCCGGTGCTATTGAAAAAATAACTTTCTTCATGGAAGAGTGCAAGCGCATGGGGCTGAAGGTGCTTGGCCCCGATATCAACGAGTCGCAAAAAGGATTTGCCGTTAATGCAAAGGGTGAAATACGCTTTGGGCTGGGAGGATTGAAAGGAGTAGGAGAGGCGGCTATAGAAGGCATCATTGAGGAACGGAAAAAAGGCCATTACAAATCCATATTCGACCTGGTAAAAAGGGTTAACCAGCGTGTTGTGAATAAAAAATCGCTGGAATGCCTGGCATATTCGGGTGCATTCGATTGTTTCACGGATATACACAGGGCACAGTATTTCTATATCCCGCAGGGTGATACTTCTACGGGATTGGAAAAGATCATCAAATTCGGTAATGTTTATCAGAGCCAGTCGGTTAACACTGCCAATACGCTGTTTGGCGATTTACAGATGCCCGATGTAATGCCGCCAAAGCTGCCCGATTGTACACCCTGGACCTTAACGGAATGGCTGGATCATGAAAAAAATATAACGGGAATCTTTTTAAGCGGGCACCCGCTGGATCATTTCAGGTTTGAAATGAAGCACTATGGCATCACTACGATATCGGAGTTCATAGAATTTAAAGAAACATTGTTGATGCATCCCAATCCTTTCCGGCAATTCAGGATAGCCGGACTGGTTTCCGATGCCCAGCACCGCACCACGCGCAATGGAAAACAATTTGGTGTTTTTTCGCTGGAAGATTATTCGGGTAAAACCGAGCTGGCGCTTTTTGGAGAAGATTATGTGCGGTTCAAAGATCACTTCAGCCCGGGTAACGTACTTTTCGCCACAGGAAATTTTAAAGCACGGTGGAACAGTACAACAGATTTTGAATTTAAGCTTAACGGTGTAATGCTGCTGGAAACCGTGAAAAAATTGTTAACGCGGCAATTGCAGGTTGAACTGCATCCCAAGCTGTTAAAAGCGGAGATGATTGATTTTATTGATCAAAATGTAAAAACTTTTCCCGGCAAATCGGGCATTAAATTTATATTGGCAGAGCCGAGGCAGAACTGGAAGGTGGGCATGTATACATTAGAAAAAAGTTTTGAAATGAATGACGAAATGGCTGCTTTCCTGGAAGCCAATCCCGATATGGACGTGAAAGTGACCACTTTGGAAAAATAACGGGAAGCCAAATTGTCTAATGCACAGGTGTGGATAATGACATATCAGCTTATTTCAGACAATGGACTTAAATTTGCATGCTTAATGCAGTCGGCATACAGTGAACAATAAACAATAAAATAAAAAATAAAATTACGTTACTATGGCACTCGAATTTACAGACACAAACTTTCAGGAAAAGGTTTTGGATTCTGATAAGCTTTCTGTTATTGATTTTTGGGCAGAATGGTGCGGCCCCTGCCGCGCGATCGGTCCGGTTATTGAAGAATTAAGTAAAGAA
>NZ_DAOMOZ010000355.1:0-2712 GCF_035444585.1 Agriterribacter sp. | reverse complement strand
ATAAGCACTACCGACCAGTTCATTTCTTTCATAAAAAATTCTTTGTACAGCATCAGCACAACACTGCCCAGGTAACCGATGGAATCGCACATGTATACAAAAAAGCCGGCATTGGCCTTGATGCGGAAATGAGCGATCAGGCGTTCAAACAATGCAATTTGCATGGGCATATAAGCAAGAAAAAGTCCCGTGCCCAATAACAGCATCCACCAGAAAGGAGAAAGAATATGCTTTTGAAACAGGATGGTAGCCATTGCCGTTATGATGAAGCCGGCGCCTATAATGCCGTTCACCACCCAAAATCCTTTAAAATTGTTTTTAATAGAAGACAAACTTCCTATAACTGCCAGCACTATAATACTGGTAACAGCTTCTGTTTGGGTAAATACGTTTTTGTCCCAGCCGGGGTCTACTTCATTCCATATTTCAACTGTAAAATTATCCCTGAAGTCGCGCAGGGTTGCCAAAAAGGTATAAAGTATAATAAAGCATATCAAGCCCCATCCATAGCGGCGGAACACCGTTCGCTTGTCGGTATTGGTCATTGGCAGCCGGGGAGCCCGCAGGGCCATATCTTCTTTGGAAGGAGCAGGGATAACAGACAACATCCATACAAACAAAAGGAACAGGGGCAGGAACAATAAGCCCATTACAAAAGGCATCCAGAATTCGCCCACGGCAGGCAGCCATTCCCGTACATCAAAATAAATGGTTTTTAACATGCCCGACGAAACGATCAGGCTTACACTGAGACCGATAGCCAGCACCTCCGTAAATCTTCTTCCCTCGAGATAGCTGAATACAATTCCCCATATCATACCCAACGGCAGCCCATTCAAAAACAGGAACATGAAATTATAGGGATGAGGCACCCATCCAAAAAACAATAAAGCGATCTCTGCAAAAAGTATTAACCCGATAATGAGCTGCGTACGGCTTGCGGCCTTGAGTTCCGATATTACTTTAATTCCTATGAATTTGGAGATCATGTAACCAAATACCTGCGCTATTATAAGCACTACTTTATAATTTATGTTCCACAGCGATAATCCTTCATAGGTGCCGGCATTAAAGGGCTTCCTGAAAGCATACATACAAAAATAGGTGCCGAAGGCCGCCACCATGCACCATGCAATAAAAAACACTTTGGAACCTGCAAGCAGTTGTTTGATTGATCGCATCAAGTAAATTTTTAGTAAACTTTTGTTTAGTCTTTGTAAATATATTGAAATCCGGCTTAAAGCCTGTAAAATAATATAAATAAGGGTTTAATTTTGAATATGCATCACATCACAAAACTTTCGGTAAACATAAATAAAATCGCAACGCTGCGAAACAGCCGTGGCGGCAACAATCCCGATGTGCTGAAAGCAGCAAGAGACATAGAGCGCTTTGGCGCCGACGGCATAACCGTACACCCCAGGCCCGACGAAAGGCATATCCGCTACAGCGATGTAAGAGAAATAAAAAAGATGATCAGCACAGAGTTCAATATTGAAGGGAATTGCAGGGAACAGAAGTTTGTTGACCTGGTGCTGGAAACCAGGCCTGAACAGGTAACCCTGGTGCCCGACGACCTGGGGCAGATCACCAGTGACCACGGGTGGGATACCATAAAGCATAAAGATTATTTAACGGAGATGATCCGGGTTTTTCAGCAGGCCGGCATCCGGGTATCCATATTTGTTGACCCTGTTATTGCAATGGTGGAAGGAGCTGCCGCAACAGGAACCAACAGGATAGAACTGTATACCGAAGGGTATGCAAAAAAATATTTAACAGATAAAGAAAATGCCGTTGCCCCTTACTTATCCGCTGCGCAACGTGCAGGGGAACTGGGGTTGGGCATAAATGCAGGACATGATCTTGACATGCATAACCTCAGCTATTTTAAGCAACATATCCCGTGGGTGAACGAGGTCTCTATCGGTCATGCCCTGGTTTGTGATGCGCTTTATTTAGGATTAGAGAATACAATTCAATTGTACAAACGGCAACTGCAATAACACGGATGGCATGAATATTGAGACCCTGTTAGTATTAAAAACCACAACGATATGAAAAGATCATTCCTATTTCCGGCAGTAGCGGTTCTGCTGCTAACAACAGGTACGGCTTTGGCGCAGGATAATAAAGCACCCGCCAGTCCTCCCGCAACTGCGTCTGCAAAAATAACCAGCGGCGCTACTATTAAAATTGATTACAGCCAGCCGTCGGTAAAAGGCAGGACCATTGGCAAGGACCTTGAGCCGCTGCCCGGCAAAGTATGGCGCACAGGAGCCAATAAAGCCACTGTTTTTGAAACCGACAAAGACATAAAAGTTGAAGGACAGGATTTACCCGCAGGCAAATATGGTTTGTTTACCATCGCAGGCGATGATGAATGGACCATCATATTCAATAAAACATGGGAACAATGGGGCGCTTTTAATTACGATGAAAGCAAGGACGCTTTAAGGGTAAAAGTTAAACCTCTAAAGGCACCGGCTTTCGCGGAACAATTCACCATTAATGTGGATGAAAGCGGGGAAGTGAGTTTATTGTGGGGAGATACGGAAACTGATTTTACGGTGATGTGACGGAGAAGAAGTGAGAGGTGAAACGTGAGAAGTGAGTTAGATGCGGTCGGCACCCGACAAAGGAGGGTCAGACCGCATCCGGGTGCAAAGCACCGGGGAACAAATAATAAGAACCAAATCACAAGAACCAAAT
>NZ_DAOMOZ010000354.1:0-2781 GCF_035444585.1 Agriterribacter sp. | reverse complement strand
AGAGTGGTGTGGCCCTTGCCGCGCAATCGGTCCGGTTATCGAAGAATTGAGTAAAGAATATAATGGGAAGATAAATGTGGGTAAGGTGAATGTAGACCATAACCCGCAGTTGTCTATCAATTATGGCGTTACTTCCATTCCCGCCATTTTATTTGTAAAGGACGGCAAGGTCGTAGATAAGCTGATAGGGGCGCAGCCTAAAGCCAATTTTGTTAAAAAGATAGAGCAACATATCTGATAATATTTCTTGGTGTGAGCTTTTAAGAGCAGGCGGGAGCGTCTGCTTTTTTTGTGCTCCGTTTCTACATTGTTGTATATTGGTGCATAAAACTATAGCACCAAAACGGCTCTATGTCGGCGCAGCTTGAAAATATCAGCAGGGGAAGCCTGGGGATGGCCTTTCTGATCCTTGTTTGTTATCTCCTGAGCAATAACAAAAGAGCCATTAACTGGAAACTGGTGGCCATGGGCATCTTTGCCCAGCTGATGTTTGCCATGGGCGTGCTCAATACAAAGATTGCCGGGCAGCCTGTTTTTTGGGTGTTTTTTGGAATGATCTTATCGTATATCACTATCAGAAGGATTATACGGACACAAAAAAACAATGCTGTTATTGCTTTTGATGGACTGAGTATTGTGCTGGCTATAGCGTGGCAATGCATTTTCTTTTTCGGGTTGATCAGGAACGGCACATACGCCAACAGTGGAATGGCTGTTCTATTCAGTATTATTATACTCGCCTTTATCATCAAACGGCTCGCTTCCCATAGTAGTGAAATATTGAAGTGGTCTGTTTTATGTTCACTGTTCATACTTACCATTTCTATTTACACCAGGATCTGTAACCCGGATATTTTCAAGGTTGTATTGGAAAACATTTCTTACGCTTTTGTAGAGCTCATCAACCTGAGCCATAAGGGCACAGAATTTTTATTTGGCAGCCTCGCAAGCGATAAACAAAGCTGGGGCTATATATTCGCTGTGCAGGTGTTGCCCAACATCATCTTCTTTGCTGCGCTTTCTTCCATCCTGTATTATTTAGGCATCTTGCAAAAAATAGTATACGTATTTGCTTACCTGTTAAACAAGTTGAATATTTCCGGGGCCGAAAGTCTGTCTACCGCAGCCAATATTTTCTTAGGACAAACAGAAGCGCCACTGATGATCCGCCCTTACCTCGAAAAGATGACGCGCAGTGAAATGCTGTGCATTATGGTAGGAGGGATGGCCAACACTGCCGGGAGTGTATTAGCAGCCTATGTAGGGTTCCTTGGCGGGGATGATGTGACGCAGCAGCATTATTTTGCTTTGCACATGCTCAGCCAGTCTATTATGAGCGCTCCGGCGGCAATCGTTTGTTCGAAGATCCTTTTTCCCCAGCCCGATCACCGGCTCGTTGCCAAAGACCTCACCATACCAAAGGAGAAACTGGGAGATAATTTTTTAGATGCCATCTCCATAGGAACGACCGATGGATTAAAGCTGGCGGTAAATGTGGGTGCCATGCTGGTTGTATTTACCGCTATGATGTGGGTGGCAAACGCTTTGTTGGGCTGGGTGGGAGGCATTACAGATCTCAATGAAGAGATCAGGCTGGCAACCGGCGGACGATATGAAGCGCTTTCACTGAATATGCTGCTGGGGTATCTTTTTGCGCCGGTTGCCTGGCTGATAGGCGTGGCAAAAGCAGACATGGTAGCCATCGGCCAGTTGCTGGGTGAAAAAACGATCCTGAACGAATTTTATGCCTATGTTTCTCTTGCTGAGATGAAAAACAGTAATGTGATCACCGATCCGAAGTCGTTGCTTATTGTAACCTATGCGCTTTGCGGCTTTGCCAATTTTGCCTCTATAGGCATACAGATCGGGGGCATCAGCCAGTTGGCGCCCAACCAGCGGAGGAACCTTACCGAACTGGGGATAAAAGCACTGATAGGCGGGACTATAGCCTGCCTGATGTGCGGTTGTATAGCAGGAATGCTGTTTTAGCATTGAACATGTCCTTCTGGTATATTATATCCGGTTTATTCAAACCCAATGAGTATATAATTGCGTATAGTTTGAGTGTTTATATTATATATTTCCTGCTTAAATAATGCAAAATTGAGGAAAGCATTTTTTTTATCCGCACTTGCAATACATTTGGAGAATGTATTACCAAACTTTTCTTTTGTGAACGCTGTTTTTTTACTACGCTTTATTGCAGTTAGCCTGTGTTTCTGCGCCGCTTCTAATGCTTTTGCGCAAAACCATCCGTCTCGTCCGGTACGTTGTGTTACAGGTTCCGTAATGGAAAAATACTTTCAGAAATATCCCCGCGATAAAGCGGCATTCGATCAGAATCAACTGGTATTCCAGCAAAAATACGAAGCGCTGAGGCGTGCAAAGAAAGACAACCCCGTCCAGCAGCGCCTGAACGCTATTGTTACCATACCCGTGGTGGTGCATATTGTGATGGATGATCCTTCCCTGGTAACAGACGAACAGGTACAAAGCCAGTTGGATGTGCTGAATGCGGATTATGCCGGCGAAAATGCTGATTCAGTAAATATCCCCGCCGCATTTAAACCTTTATTTGCAAAGGGCAGCATCCGCTTTTGTCTTGCCCAGCGCAGCCCTTCCAACGAACCAGTGAACGGCATTTTGCGGATCACTTCTTCCACAGCTTCTGTTCCGGGCGATAATGATCCCATCAAGTATACTTCAATGGGCGGTTCGGATGCATGGAATGTAAACAGGTACCTGAACATATGGGTGTGTAAAATGGGAGTCAATGACCTG
>NZ_DAOMOZ010000353.1:0-2803 GCF_035444585.1 Agriterribacter sp. | reverse complement strand
CTGTCAATTATGATTTTCAGGATAAATATTTGTTGGGAGGCAGCTTACGCTATGATGGTACATCCCGATTGCCGAAAGATACAAGGTGGGGTTTATTTTATTCTCTCTCCGGGGCCTGGCGTATTTCAAATGAAGCCTTCCTGCAGGACGTTTCCTGGATCAATGATTTAAAGATCCGCGGGTCATGGGGTGAATTGGGTAACCAGAATATTGGTACCTACCCCTACCAGCCTACATTGAGCAACAGGGATTACGCTTTTGGCGGTACAGTTTCGCCAGGTTATTCAGCCAGTAGTTTGGTTGATCCGAATTTAACATGGGAAACAACAAGGGTATTTGATATAGGAGCTGACCTTACTGCTTTTAACAATAAACTTTCTGTTACTGCCGATTGGTTCAATAAGTACACTTTTGATATTCTCCGTGGTTCACAGGTTCCTCTTTGGTTAGGATTAAATGCACCCGTAATTAACAATGGTGCAGTAAGAAATAAAGGGTTTGAATTTTCAGCCTTATACCGCGATAACGTGAGCAGAGATTTCTCTTACAGTATAGGCGCCAATTTCCAAACTTATAAAAACAAACTGGAGAAGTTTGGTAATAAAGAAATAGGTGGTTCTACCATACGGGAAGAGGGTCAGCCATTGGATGAATATTACCTGTATGTATGGGATGGAATATTCCAGAGTCAGGACGAGATTGACAAATCGCCGAAACAACCCGTTACTCCCACACCCGGCGACCTGAAAATAAAAGATGTAAATGAAGATGGTAAAGTAGACGATAAGGATCGCACCTATGTAAAAGGCAAATATCCCTCCTATCAGTATGCCGTTAACCTGGCGCTTAACTGGAAGAACTTTGATTTTAGTGCACAATTGTACGGATCGCAGGGACAAAAAGTATACGTTAGCGGATGGGGTATTGAGCCTTTCAGACAGGGTTCTGTTCCTACTACAGACTGGAGAAACAGGTGGACAACAACAAACCCGTCTAACACCATGCCGAAGATTTATTCTGCGGATGGTTATGCGCCGGTTCAGAATTATGCATCAACCTACTATCTGAAGGATGCTTCTTTTATGCGTTTAAAAAATATTCAGTTGGGGTACACAATTCCAACAAGCATCCTTTCTAAGGCAGGAGCAAGATCCCTCCGTGTGTATTTTGCTGCAGACAATGTTTTCACAGCAAGTAAATACCCGGGACTTGATCCGGAAAGAATTGGCGATGGTCTTTATGTAACCTACCCGCAGGTGCGAACATTTACTTTTGGCGCAACGGTTCAATTCTAACTTCTAATTAAATTATTTTGAGATGAAACACAATAATAAAATTATTTTACTAACAGGATTTGCATTATTTATGGCATTTACATCCTGCAAAAAAAGCTTGCTGGATGTTGCTCCTCCCGACCAATTATCTACTACAGTATTCTGGAAATCAGAAGCCGATGCTGATCTGGCATTAACCGGACTGTATAATTTTTTATATGCAGGTGGCGGTAACTGGGCCAACGCACAATATGAAATAATGGGATGGGATACCTACACAGATGATGTATTTGGCAAGCATAACTATGGTGGCGGCTACAATGCAACAAGCTCCGGCATTACACCCAACACCGGGGCCTATGTATATAATTACTATAATAACAACTACAGAGCTATTGCGGCAATCAATTCTTTTCTTGCTAATGCAGACAAGGTATTGACCGGCGATAAACTGACGAAGTATAAAGGGGAAGCTTATTTCATGAGAGCGTTTAATTATTTCTGGCTCGCTCAATTGTATGGAAACGTTCCCATCATTAAAGACGATCCCTTTAAGATTGATTTTAAAACACCGATGGCTAAATCAACCAGGGCGGAAGTACTGGCTTTTGTATACCAGGATCTGGATGCGGCCATTGCCGCTTTACCGGATGATACCTACAGTTCAGGACATGCTGTAAAAACTACAGCACAGGGATACAAAGTAAGAGCTTTGTTATTTGAGAAAAAATATGCAGAAGCCGCTGCTTTAGCTAAAGAGATTATTGATGGTGGCAAATATTCATTGAATCCCGACTATGATGCCAATTTCTATAAGGCCGGACAGAATGCCAGCAATGAAATTATGTTTTCCGTAAAATTCCTTCTCCCTAACATTGAACATGCAGATGCCGCCTTGAATGTAACCATGCAAACCTGGGGCGGGTACCAGGGAACTCAGGACCTGATTGATGAATACGAAGCCGGCGATCCAAGAAAATCAATGACCTGGTTTTTTCCGGGTGATGGAACTGATAAGGGATGGCCCTTTAATAATCCGGCTGTAGCAACTCCGGGTGGCGGACAGGACTGGATTGTGGGCTTTTATTTACCTAAAAAATGGCTTACACCTGGTTTAAAAAATCCCGACTATGGTGTAAAAGGAGATAACGACTTTGTATTGCTGCGTTATGCCGACATCAAGCTGATGTATGCAGAGGCACAAAATGAAGCAACAGGTCCCGATGCTTCTGTTTACGCTCAGATAAATGATGTTAGAGACAGACCAGGTGTTAATATGCCTGCATTGCCTGCCGGCCTCACCAAAGATCAGATGCGGGATCGCATCAGGCACGAAAGAAGAGTAGAGTTTCCCCTGGAAGGCATCCGGTATTTTGACCTGAGAAGATGGGGTATTGCAACACAAAAACTCAATGATTTTGCACCTAATCCACTGGCGCCAACAATTAAGATAAAGTACGAAGACAAGTATGAGTTCTGGCCAATCCCTCAAACAGAAATAGACAGGAACAATGGAGTGCTTGAACAAA
>NZ_DAOMOZ010000352.1:0-2848 GCF_035444585.1 Agriterribacter sp. | reverse complement strand
GTGATCAGCGACAACGCTGATGACAGAATGATCAATTTTAATCTGTTCATAAAATGAAATTTAAAAGGTTTAAAAAATCCTACTCTGTTAAAGGTTTTCGGTTACCCTTTCCGCCTTAGTTAACGTGTGCGGATGTATTGCGCAATAATTTTTTATGTTCATTTTCTTTTTTCCCGGTGTAGCATATTGCTGCAAAGGCCAGCCAAGCCAGCATTAATCCATATGCCATCTTTTGCATCCAGGTAGGATTATTCCATAAAGCATGATAAGGCCAAAATAGATAGCCGGTAAATAAATAAACGCTCATCACCCAAAGAACGAACCCGGTCTCTACGGCTATTATTGTAACCAACGCTACGCTTCTGTAACGGTGTATTATCAGCAAAACAGCTATAACGATTTCAACAAAGGGCACAGCATATTGAAGTACTGTCCCAAATTTTCTGATTACCGGAGCGTGACTTACCCAAAAGCTATACACATCTAAATAAGCCAGCTTTTGAATGCCTTCATAAAAGAAATTCAGGATCAGCACGAAATAAATACATTCATATAACCAGCCTTTTACTGACATAGGCTTCTATTGAGCGTTAAAGTCACTGCTTAGGCAATAGCCTGCCGTAATGCCCCATCATTTTTTATTTGGACATTTTAAGGTAATTCCCTTTTGTTTTTTGAAACATTCTTTCTATCTTGGCAGTACCAGCTACGGTTTACTGCTCTTCTATCATCCTCCTATATATACTCGCAAAAAAGTGGATTTAGTACTATAGCCAGGCCGGCCTTTTTTAAACTTTTTTTTCAGCGAATATCAATTACTTGTTTTTAATCATGAGTTGTATGTGCATTACCCCACTAACTGTACAATTATGGAAGAAAAACCAGTACATAAACCTATTGATGCATTCAGGAAGTTGAAGGAAGATCCCTCTGAATCCCTGGCTGAAATTTTGCAATGGTCTAAAGGCATACTTGTAGGTTATATACGTAAATACATTCAAAATGATGATGAGCTGATCAAGGATGTGATCGCAGAAACCCTGCAGGCAGTATGGATACAGCATACAAAAATAGCAGAACTGAAAGATCCGGAGATATGGTTACTGCGTATCGCTTATAACATATCTATGAGCAAACTCCGCAAAAGGAAAAAATATTATACAGAACCTATAGATGAACACCAATTCCTGAAAAGCGACAGCGCCACCGAAGCTGATATAGAGCGTAAGGAACTGGATAAGCTGCTTGCACAGGCTATTGAAACATTAAGCCCTAAAGAAAGAATTGTATTTATCTTAAGCAGAACAGAAGGGGTTAATACCAAAGAGATCGCTTCCCGATACAGGACATCCGAGCAAACCGTTAAAAATCAGCTGAGCAGCGCCCTGAAGAAAATACACCAATACCTAAAAGAGGTATTAACTGCTGCAATTTTCATTTAGTGCTTTTTAAAATGCCCAAAAATGATCCACCAACCTGATTACGTTAAAGAACTGATCAAAAAGTATATCGAAGGCTCTATGACAGGGGTTGAGCTTGAGCGGCTGAAAGCCTGCTGGAAAATATATGAAGAAGACGAGCTGCTGAATATGACCGCAGAAGTATTGTATGCAATGGAAAAGCAGGCGCCTGGCGACAGCCTCGAAGGATGGGAGCCGGATTTTGCAAAGATCATCAACGATGCAAAGATCATACAACGCAAGAAAAGAATATGGTTATACAGTAAAATAGCAGGGGCTGCCTGCCTGTTAGTGGTGCTGGCGGTGGCGGTCAATCATCTTATCGAACAATGGTCAGGCAATAATACAATAGGTGATTGCGGGAATATATCCTCCCGGAGTGAAATACCGAAGTCGGAATTTGCCTGCACTATCCGGTGGGGCGATACTACTGTTTTAACTGTTGACAGCGGTTCTACAGGCTTGGTTACGCAGATCAGCAACCTTAATATCCGCGCAGAAGTGCCGGGCGTACTGGCGTTGACCCGTTTGCCGGTAACAACACCTGTGGATACAACGCGGGGGCTGTTTGTGGAAGTGCTCACACCGGCACGCAGGCAGCATATCATTAAGCTGCCGGGCAGCATTAGTGTCCACCTGAATGCAGGCTCTTCTTTGAAACTTCCTCTTATCAGCACCGGCCACGATACCTGCTATGTGCAGATCAGCGGGGAAGCCTATATTGAAGTGCCGGAGAAAAAATTGCCTGGAAGATTAATAGTGGAAACCTCCAACAGCCAGCTGCAAACTGCCGGTGGCAATTTTGCCATAACTGCTCTTCCCGGTTATACCAGGGCTACCCTTATCAGCGGCAGTCTCATAACCTTCAGCAGGGGTGGTATTCACAGCAAAGCGCTGGACTGCCGGGGAGATCAAGCCGTTGTTAGAAGCTACGCTAAAAGCAATGGCCCTTTAACAGATTCCTTATTCTATAAACGCAGCAATAATGTTGAAGAAGCGCTGGTTTGGACAAAAGCAACCCGGAGCTATCGAAATGTATCGCTCCGGCAATTTGTAATGGACATGAGCCGCTGGTATGGGTTTAAGGTGGAGAGCCTTAATTGCATCCCTGAGCAACTCCGTATCAATACTTCTGTATGCTACCGCGCCTCCCGGCAACAGGTATATTCAGAGATCCGCAAAGCGGGCATTAAGGTATATGAAACGGGAGAGTCCATCAGCTTTTGCAACCCGGCCAACAGCTTTTCACCATCACAAATAATGTCAAAAGAAAAGGGGAACGGCCATCCGGGCTATCCCCGGCAATACCTGCTATTGCCAATGAACTTGCTGAGGTCTTACGGCCTATAGCTCTCAGGCATGATCGTCTGAATTGCTTCAGGGGCGTT
>NZ_DAOMOZ010000351.1:711-2858 GCF_035444585.1 Agriterribacter sp. | reverse complement strand
CCGTCCAGTCGTCAATGGCTTCCGTATGCTCCCTGGTGCGTTCGTCTTTCAAAAACCGGTTCTTTGTGTTGAACTGCGCGCCCCGTCCCTGCAAATACTGCTCTGCCTCCCCCTTCGCTTTAGCGGAAACTTTATAGTGATCCTGCTTAAGTTTTTCCGACATAAATTTGATTCAAACCTGTTAATAAAAAAAGGAGGCAATCTTGAGCTCACTTCAATTGCTTCCCTTTATAAGCTTACCCAAATAACTCCCCCTGCTTTGTTGTTACCGGTAGGTTCCGGAATGCAAACCGTTGAACAATCTGATAGGCCGTTTCGTTCCGGGCCCGCTTTAGCAGCAGCATACTATCTGCAATAAAGCAGCCGGTAAACTGCCTGTTGCTGTAGTCGGCCCATGACTTCACGTATTGCCATGGCTGCAGGTTACGCGCCACCGTTAGATGAGGCTCCATTATAAAATGCGGCTTATGATCATCATTCAGCTTCATCAGGCGCTGCCCTTCGCTGCGTACCTGTTTAATAAGATCCTGCACCGGCGTTTTTGTTGCCACATGAATACAGATCGTATGGGAAGGAAAGCTGCCGTAATCGCGCAACATTATTTTGAACGGACGCTGGCCCATGCCCACGATATTGAGCCGGTTCACAATGCGGGCTTCCATCATTTCGTATTGTACAAACTTTGCGAGGGTAATATGCGGCTTACCCCACCGGGCATTTGCCGCCTGGTACGTGTCGGCAAAGCGTGCTTTAATTTTCACGATTTTATTCCATAATTCTTCCGGCGGAGGCAATACCAGCAGGTATTCATTCACACGGTAACCGGGCAGTAACTGAATATCCTTTTCCATAAAAACCATTTTGAATGATCAAATATTTAGCATAAATTTACTAAATAAATTAGTAATCACAAAATAATTATATGGACGGGGAAATTATGTATAACGCCGCCTACGGGGGATCGAAGCGGTTTACCCAGTGGGATGTGGCGCATGCCAATGCCACAGGCTTCAGCGCTGCCGCAGACGACTATATGGAAAGAGGCATTGATCTTAATGAGCAACTGATCCGCAACAAGCCGGCTACCTTTATGATGAAGGTGAGTGGTGAAGCGATGGTGGATGCCGGCATATTTAGCGGAGATATCGTGATCGTTGACCGTTCGCTAAAAGCCGTTAACGGTAAAATAGTGATCGCTGTACTGAATGGTGAAATGCTGATCCGGCGGCTGGAGAAAACCTTTAATAAAGTGAGGCTGGTGCCTGAAACGCGTAAACTGTCGCCGATTGATATAGACCTGTCTGCCGCCGACTTTTCCATTTGGGGAGTGGTCACTTATTGCATTCACGCGGTATGACATGAAATACAAAAAAGCAAAAAGCAAGCCTTCAATAGAAGCCGGAAACCTGAAATCCGAAGGGAATACAAAGCATCAAGGAACAAATAAATCTCAAATTTTAAAGCCCGGAGACCTGCAACAATAAACTATACACTCATACCTTCTTCACGGTATATTGCGTTGAGAAGTTTGTACTTTCTCCTGCTGTGAGCGTAATAAGACCGATACCATTGTTGAATGAATCGGGCGGGGTGCTGAGGTTTTCAATAGCAATGCTGTTGCGGTGCGGAGGAATATAAATTTGTAAATAAGGGTAGCTTTTATCCGGCCGTATTTCCAATTGCCACCCCGTAGCGGGATCGCGTACAACACACATGGGCTGCGCTTTACCGAAATCCAGCACAAATGAATTGTCTAATGCCGTTTCCCCGATGCGCGCCGGTAAAGTGAACGCGTTGTAAGGTAATATTTTTCCTGTAGGGATAAGATCAATAAATTCCAGCATTTCCCCCGACCGGAACTGCAGTTCAAGATCATCTACCCTGTCTCCAAAAGTAAAATAAGGATGCCAGCCGTCTGCAACGGGCAATGCGGAAATGCCGGTGTTTTTTATGGTGGTGGTAATGCTCAACGTGTTTTTTTCTTCCAGGCGGTATACAACGCCACAGTTGTAAGGAAAGGGATAGCCCGGATCATCGCCTTTGTATTCATGCAGGAGCGATACCAGGGCCGAATGGTCCGATGCCTGCTCCTGCACCAGCCGGAACGGTTGTTTATACAGGAGTCCGTGTATGGCAGCCCCGCTTCG
>NZ_DAOMOZ010000351.1:351-701 GCF_035444585.1 Agriterribacter sp. | reverse complement strand
ATACTGCCGGTTGTTAAAACGATAGGTTCCGTTAGGTATCCTGCAGGGAAAAGGAGACAGC
The DNA here is from genome assembly GCF_035444585.1 of Agriterribacter sp. GTDB lineage: Bacteria > Bacteroidota > Bacteroidia > Chitinophagales > Chitinophagaceae > Agriterribacter. The sequence goes on along the minus strand of NZ_DAOMOZ010000351.1, from coordinate 640 downwards.
TTTAACCCCTTGAAACCATTGGCTTCAGCGTTTTTGTCAAATTCGGGTTTGCTGCTATAGCTGTCAATAATATTGACGGGGCCGTCTTCGCCCTGCACAATGAATGCATGCAGCATAGCCCCGCAGCCGGGCACAATGGCTACAGTGGTATGCGTGGTATGATCTGTTAAGAACACTTTATCAAATCCATCCTGCCGGTACTTTTCTATTACAAACATGCTCCGTGATTTCTTTCTAACAAGATAACACAACACATTCATACAATTCCGCTCAACCGATTGCGTAAATT
>NZ_DAOMOZ010000351.1:0-341 GCF_035444585.1 Agriterribacter sp. | reverse complement strand
CAGGTATTTCAGCACTTCTTCACTCATCGGATTTACCTTGCTGGGAAAAACGGTAACCAATTTTCCTTTTTCATCTACCAAGAACTTGGTGAAGTTCCATTTTACAGGATTGCTGATGCCGATCTTCTCCGCTTCGTCAACAAGATATTTGAATAACGGGTGGATATCTTTTCCTTTTACCGAAATTTTTGCCGCCATAGGGAAAGTAACGCCGTAATTCTTTTCACAAAACGCCCTGATCTCTGCATTGGTGCCCGGCTCCTGCCGCATGAAATTATTGGCCGGAAATCCTATCACCACCAGCTTCCCTTTATATTGCTCATACAGCTGCTCCAGCTCTT
>NZ_DAOMOZ010000350.1:0-2888 GCF_035444585.1 Agriterribacter sp. | reverse complement strand
GTGATGATATTTACGTTGTAACGGATGGACATTTCCTGGAAACGAACCTTGATCTCCGGTGTATATTGGGCAAGCGATCGCATGGCCTCTGCTTCAGGCATTTCATTGAAGCCTGCCAGCAGCGGACCATTGAACAATTCGGGGAACAGGGCGAAGTCGCTTTTGTATGCAGAAACGGAATCAACAAAATACTCCGCCTGGCGAAACAGCTCATCCAGGTTATTATAGGGTCGCATTTGCCATTGTATTAACCCAAGCCGCACAAAGGTTTTTACATTGAACAGGTGTTTGGGGGCGGGAGCATAATATACATTGAACCATTGCAGCAGGGTAGCGTATTCTTTACTTTGCTCGTCTTCGGGCAGGTAATTGTGCAATACTTTTACCACGTGAAAATCATTGGCAAGCTGAAAGCTGAGTACCGGGTCGTATATTTCTTTGCTTTTTACTTTCGCTATATATGCTTTGGGACTCAGCTGACCGGCGTGTTCATGGTATCCCGGCAGTCTCCCTCCAAACACGATCGCTCTCAGGTTCAGGTTTTCACAAAGATCCTTTCGGGCATCATATAGTCTTCTGCCCAGCCGCAGCCCGCGGTAACCCGGATGAATGAATATCTCTATGCCATACAATACGTCTCCCTGGGGATCATGCGTATTGAATGTATAATTTCCGGTGATCTGTTTGTATGTATGATTATCACCAAATCTTTTATAGTCTACAATAATGGATAATGCACATCCCACCACCACGCCATCTGCTTTTATAACGATCTGTCCTTCGGGAAATTTTTCGATAAGCCTTTCAATAGCACCGGGACTCCAGTAACCGCCCTGCCAGCCACTGTATGAAGCTTTCATTGCTTCCAGCAGTTGCCTGTAATCTTCAAAACGCAGGCCTCCTATTTCTATTTGCTCTATGGTCATTTTTATACTTTTGTTACGCAGGAATTCCTGTAATATAAATTATTCCTTTGGGTTTTCATTCCAGTAATAGCTGTCGGGATATGCTCTTCTCCCGAATACCGCCGTGCCCACCCTTACTATTGTTGCGCCTTCGGAAATGGCCGTTTCCAGGTCGCCGCTCATTCCCATCGAAAGCTCATCCATGGTAACATTGGGGAGGTTTAAGTCTTTAATTTGATCCTGAATATTTTTGAGCAATCGAAAACACTTCCTCACCTTTTCGGTTTCCGCGCTAAAAATACCGATCGTCATTAATCCTTTGATGCAGATGGCGTCCATTGCGGCTATTGCTTTAACCAGTTGAACGGCGTTTTCGGGGGCCACGCCGAATTTACTTTCCTCAGCGGAGGTGTTAACCTGTATCAAAACATCAATGCTCCTGCCCTCATACTGAAGGCGCCGGTTGAGCTTCTGAGCCAGTTCCAGCCGGTCAACAGACTGGATGCAACCGGCATACCTGATTACTTCTTTTATTTTGTTGGTTTGCAGATGCCCGATAAAATGGGTTTCGTGTGGAATGTCTTTTAATGCTTCAAATTTTTCTTTCAGCTCCTGCACTTTATTTTCGCCGATCAGCGTTTCGCCCTGTTGCAAAGCGATCCTGATATTTTCGGCAGATACGGTTTTGGTGGCAAGCAACAGCTTTACCGAACCTTCATCCCTGCCGCATTGATCGCAGGCTGACCTGATACGTTGCTTAATGGCCGCAAGATTTTCAATGATCGTACTCATAGTGATGCAAAGGTGACGATTAATTGAATATGCTATGCTTTTGTCTGCAACCGCGTTCATCCGTAACCGGAAACACAACTTCTTTACAGTCTTAGGGGATCAGTTCCATTTCCTTCATCCAGTACGCACATCTGCCAAACCATTCATCAAAGGAGGGGGTGGTTAAAAAACCGTGTTCCCCTTTCGCATAAATATGCAGTCCGGTGCTTACGCCATTGTGCTTAAGAGCAGAATAGAAAGACAGGCTGTTGGCAACAGGAACTACCGAGTCGGCATTGGAATGTACCAGAAAAGCCGGAGGGGTTGATTTGTTAACATGCAGCTCGTTGGAGTAGAGGAGAATTTGTTTTTCCGTTGGTGCGTTACCCAGTAAATTGTTACGCGACCCGGTATGTCCTATCCTATCGGTAAAGCTGATCACCGGGTTGATCAGCAGCATGAAATCGGGACGGAGGTTCACGCCTTCTCTGTTTTCAATCAATGGTTCACGGTAATGCGTACCTGCTGTGGCAGCCAGGTGCCCTCCCGCTGAAAAACCCATGATACCGATCTTTTGGGGATCAATGTTCCATTGAGGGGCATTTTGCCGAACCAGTTGAATGGCTCTTTGTGCATCCTGCAATGGCCCGATGGATCTGTCTTTCATCGTTTTATCAGACGGCAACCTGTATTTCAAAACAAAAGCGGTTACGCCCAGCTTGTTGAAAGTTCGGGCTACATCGGTTCCTTCGCGTTTGGTAAGCAACACATGATAGCCACCTCCGGGACAAATAATAACCGCTGTACCATTTGCTTTATCTTTTGGCGGAAGAAAAACGGTAAGTGTTGGAATGGATACGTTGAAGGTGAGTGAATCTACCAGTTCATTCGCTTTTCTATTTTCTTCATTTGGTGCGCCTGTTGAATTGGGGATATTTCCGGCGTACAAAGGGATTTCCTGTTGTGCAAAACAACAGTTGCCTGTTAGTAAAAAAAATAGAGCGAAACGGTACAGCATGAGTAATTTTTTATATGGTCACATTTTTTATATTAATCTGCAACTTCCCAATGGCCGCCTTTTGCCGGGCCAACACGTGTAAGTTTTTTAGATTCGATCAGCTTCTTTATATTCCTCGCCACATTTGTTGGCGCTATGCCTACCAGCTCCGATAGCGCCGTGTAGGTTATCTTTTTATTGTTTTTTATAGCATT
>NZ_DAOMOZ010000349.1:0-2909 GCF_035444585.1 Agriterribacter sp. | reverse complement strand
CCAAACAGCATTCTTCCGTTGGGCAAATAGTGGGAGGCGATATCGAAGTTATCATTGGCAATGCCATCAAGCCGGTCGTAGCGGGTAAAGGTCTTTTTTTCAAGATTCATCCTGCATAAGCCACTTAATAAGCCGATCCATAAATAACCATTCCTGTCTTTCTGTATGCTGGTTGCCGATTCGGAAGGCAAGCCATCCCATGCCGTAATATAGCTGATGGTATGGGTACGGGTATTGTAAATATTCAGCGCTCCCGTAAGGAAGATCATGATGCTGTCGTTATATTCCAGCGCCGATATGGCATCATTGTTCAGGAGTCTTTTTGAGGGTGGACCGGCGGTGGTAATATGGTCAACAATGCTGTCGTTCGCAGGGTTTATTTTATATATTCCTTCGGTTGCCGTGCAGATCCATATAAAACCTTTAGAATCGGCTGTAATGCCCTGGATTTTAATATCGGGAATATGGCTAACCTTATAAAAGCCTTCTTCAAAATTTTTCGTACCGGCGCCGGGTGTCCATTTAAACACGCCGGAGCTTTGCATACCGAGCCATATATTTCCCAGCCGGTCTTCCGCAACCTGCCTGATGGTACGGCCGTTGAATATTTTAGGATGATATTTTTTTATGCTTTGCGCTACCTGGTCGTACAACATTATTACTGAAGGCTGCCCTACCATCCATATCGTTTTTTTATCGCTCAGGGTACACATATCCCATATGGAATATTTACGAAGCGAATCCATCCCTCTAATATGAAAAGGAACAGGGTTAAGGCTGCTGTCGTACTGATACAAACCGTCTCCCCACGTACCGGTTAACAATTTGCCGGTGTTGGTAACAGCAAAAGATAGTAAGGCGCCGCGTCCGTCCTGCCTGCTGTTGCGGTTGATGTGCTTGATGCTGTTAAAGAACTGCATAGAAGGGTTGAATACGTATAACCCGTTATTATCTGTAGCTACCCAAATGTTTTGTTCCCGGTCTTCAAACAGGCATTTTACCCTTTCATAACTAATTCCCTGGTCATTTACATACCCGTTGTAAACCTGCTGAAATTTTTTTTGCAGGGCATCGTATTTCACAAAAATGTTCAGTCCTGCCAGCCATATGGTTCCGTCTTTTTGCTGAAGGATGCAGGATGGCTCAAAATAATTTTTAACCAAAGGAACCAGGTTGTAATCTTTAAAAACGGGTTTTTGTATATGCAGATCATAGCAATAAATGAGCCCCCATTCCCTGGTGTAAGGCCAGCCCAGGAACCACAGGCGTCTTTGGGCGTCTACTCCATAATTGCTTAGCCCTGAAAGATGCCCGAATTGTTCAATAAACGGCTCCTTATCTGCATTGTGTCCCCTGTAGCTAAGTTGCCGCGTAACCTTGTTATATACCGCCATCCCTGAATCCGTTGCTATCCAGTATTTTTTCCCGATAGAATCTTCAACAACGTTGCTCACCTTCCAGTTCCAGTTAACTGGTAAATCAAATGGGTTGTGCACTGCGGCAAATTCATTTTCTTTTCTGTTTAAGGTAAGCACTTCCTTATGGTCTATGGCATAAAAAAGGTTGCCTTCGCTGTCCTCTATTAATCCCCTTATGGCACTGAGATTACGCTGGTCGCTCAGGCGGATCTTTACTTCTTTAAAAAGAAAGCGCCGGGTATCGAACACGCCAACCTTGCCATTATTCAATAAAACCCAAAGCTGCTGCTGCCTGTCTATATGCAACTGGTAAATATAATTGTCAGGCAGCGAACCGGTATCGCCGGGATGATGACGGAAGGTAATAAAACGGGTGCCGTCAAAGCGTTGCAGGCCATTGATAGTACCTATCCACATATAACCCTGTTCATCCTGCACAACGCTTTGGGTATTATAGCTGGCCAATCCGTCTTTTACCGTGTAGTGGGTAAATGCATACAGCCTGCTGTCCTGTGCAGGCAGGCTTTGCAGGAAACATAAAAAGCAAAAGAGAAGCCAGTATACCTTCCGCAAGTATGGGAATTTTAATAGAGGTCAAATGTAAATAATACCCGCTTAAAATTAAAATGTCTTGCGTGTAAATCCTTTAGTGATTATTGGGTATGCTGCCCGTGGTACGATTCCCCAATTCATACCCCGAATAGCACGGTTCATTCATCATGTGCTTGCACCAAAATTCCCGGATAATGATTTCAACAGGGCTTTTCCCGGCCGTTTGAAACACTGTTCGCAGATCAGTAAGCTCAAATTTGATATTGTTCCGGCCTGTACGCTATTTATAGCAGTTCATGCAGCAAGTGGTTTCTGTTTTCCGTATTCCAAATGAAATTTGCATCACAATAAAATAATCTGAAATGGAAAAATTAAAATTTGCTTTAAACGTGTTGCTGATGGTAGTGGGGTTTCCATTATTGTTAGGCGCCAATTTAACTCATGACAATCACCAGCGGGGTGATACTTTAAAACAGACAAAAAAGGTACGCCCGGTAGAAACGGGCAATACCCTAAATGCCGCTACGGATAATGTTTCATTTCTTATGCGTTATCCCGGGCTGCTTATGTGATAACCAGCAATAATAAAAAAAAGAAAAATGAAAAAAAAGTTGTTTAAAAAAGCTAAAAAGCTTCTGCGCGTGTGCAGTGTTTTCTGCCTGCTTACATTTATGTCTTTATTTATTTATGCTTTTACGTTTAGCAAGATCACCGGTGATTTCTTAAAGGAGCTGGGAATTGCTCAAACGGAGGCAGATAAAAAAATATGCAGCAGTATACTGGGCGGGTCTGTTGATGTATACGGTGTTCGCCATATTAAAAACATTGCTGTTGGTAACCGGACCGCCGTGGTAAAGGATCTGCTGGTATATGTAAAGCAGTATGTGATTTCCGGCGGCTTTGTTACCGAATATACAGCTATGAAAGAACGGAATAAGC
>NZ_DAOMOZ010000348.1:0-2920 GCF_035444585.1 Agriterribacter sp. | reverse complement strand
AACCCATAATAGGCGGGCCCAGCGTTAAGCCCTACCAGCCGCCGGGCTTGTGGGAACTGGCAACGTCGGGCAGGGGCCTACTTACAACTTATAAGCAGGATCATGGCGATAACCTGTACAGGAGAGGCTTATATACTTTTATCAAGCGCACCGTTCCACCACCTTCCATGATGATCTTTGACGCCAGCAACCGCGATCAGTGCGAAGTAAAAAGGTCCAGGACCAATACACCACTACAGGCCTTGATCATGATGAATGACCCCACGATACTGGAAGCATCGGTGGCGCTGGCGGATCATTTAATACAAAAGAAAGAAAAACCTGAAGCGGCCGTTACTGAAGCTTTCTTACGCATCATTAACCGGCATCCGGATAAAGAGGAACAGAATATTTTAATTCAGTATTTCAACGAACAGGAGACTTATTTTAAAACCAACCCGGAAACCATAACAAAGGTTACCGACGTGGGAGAATATAAAATGAGCAGTGCACCTACCCCTGAAGTAGCCGCTTTGGTGCGGCTGGTTCAGGTAATATATAATATGGATGAAGCAATTACAAAAACGTAGCGGTGATGGATAAAGAATTATTACAACACGGGTTAAATATTAACCGTCGCAAATTTTTATCGCGTATGAGCATCGGACTGGGCAGCGCAGCCCTGGGTTCGTTGCTTATTCCCGGCCTCTTTGAAGGATCCGGGGAAGAGGAAGCGGGATTTATACCCGGTATCCCTCATTTTGCCCCGAAGGCCAAAAGGGTCATTTACCTGTTCCAGAACGGCGCACCATCGCAACTGGAAACATTTGATTATAAGCCCACGCTCAACAAAATGATGGGACAGGATCTCCCTGAATCCATACGGCAGGGCCAGCGCCTGACGGGTATGACCTCGGGGCAGAAATCATTTCCGCTGGTGGGATCTTACTATAAATTTAACCAGTACGGGCAGTCAGGCGCGTGGGTAAGCGAAATATTCCCGCACATGGCTAAGATCGTGGATGACCTGTGCATTGTAAGATCAATGCATACTGAAGCCATCAACCACGATCCGGCTTTGACTTTTTTTCAGACGGGCGCCCAGCAGGGGAACCGCCCCAGCATGGGTTCATGGGTGAGCTATGGACTGGGAACGGAAAATAAAAACCTGCCTGCATTTTGTGTATTGCTATCCCGTGGTAAAGGAAACGGGCAGGGAGTGTATTCAAAATTATGGTCGAATGGTTTTTTGGATTCCATCCACCAGGGCGTTCAGTTCAGCAGTGGCGAAAACCCCATTCTGTATTTACAGGACCCCGACGGAATGGACAGGGAAGCCCGTCGCAAAATGTTAGACAAGGTTGCAGCGCTCAACGAAATACAGCTTAAAAACTTTGGTGATCCCGAAATTGCTACCAAGATCCAGCAATACGAGATGGCATACAGAATGCAAACCGCCGTACCCGAGATCATGGATGTGTCGAAAGAACCGGACGATATCGTGAAACTCTACGGATCGGAATGCCTGATGCCCGGCACTTATGCCGCCAATTGCCTGCTGGCACGCAAACTATCGGAAAATGGGGTTCGCTTTATACAATTGTATCACCAGGGGTGGGACCAGCATGGCAACCTGCCCAATGAAATGCGGGGACAGGCGAGAGATGTGGATCAGCCATCCGCGGCATTGATCACCGACCTTAAGCAAAGAGGATTGTTAGATGAAACCCTGGTAATATGGGGCGGAGAATTTGGAAGGACCAATTATTGCCAGGGCAAAATGAGCGTGGAAAATTACGGAAGGGACCATCATCCGCGTTGCTTTACCATCTGGATGGCAGGTGGTGGCATAAAACCCGGAATGGTATATGGCGAAACGGATGACTTTGGGTATAATATCGTAAAAAATCCTGTACATATAAACGATTTTCATGCTACTATTTTAAACCAACTGGGTTTTGATCACGAAAAGCTTACCTACCGTTTTCAGGGAAGAAGGTACAGGCTCACCGATGTTTCAGGCACAGTAATAAAAGATATCATTACGTAACCAATTTTTCATTACAATACGCTTTATGAACAGAAGGAAATTTATCAAAAAGGCGGGATTAGCAACAGGTGCTGTAGCCATTACCAACGATATGTTTGCGGGTAAAAACGATCCTGTATACGGTCACAATGATATGCGTTACCGCATGAATATAAAATGGGGCGCTTTAAACCCTGAAAAATATCCTGTAAAGGATTGTCATGAAATGATACAGGATAAAAAAGGACGCATTGTTCTGCTCACCAATGAAACCAAAAACAATATTCTTATTTACAATAAATCGGGCAGGCTCAAAGGAAGCTGGGGGCATGAATTCCCCGGCGCGCACGGACTTACCCGTCATCGTGCCGGCGGTGAAGAATATTTATTTATAACCGATACCAGCAGGCACCAGGTGTTTAAAACCACGATGGACGGTAAAATTTTACTTACGATAGATTATCCGAAGGAAACCGGCGTATATGAAAAGAAAGAGGCATTTGTTCCCACAGAAACAACGGTTTTAGACAACGGGGATTTTTATATTGCCGATGGCTACGGTTCTCAGTATATTATGCATTATGATGAAAAAGGAAAACTGAAGCATTTTTTCGGAGGCAAAGGAGATACAACAGCAAATCTTGATAATGCACATGGCATAACGGTTGACAGGAGACAGGGAACACCTTCTTTGCTGATCACCGACCGCACCCGCAATTGTTTCAAAAGATTTTCGATGGATGGAAAGCTGATAGAAGTAATTGAATTGCCGGGAGCCTGTGTTTGCCGCCCTGTTATACATGGCGATCACCTGTATGCCGCAGTTTTGCGGTCACCAGATTTAAATTCACCGGGAACAGGTTTTGTGACCATATTGGATAAAAACAATAAAGTGGTTTCCAATATCGGCGG
>NZ_DAOMOZ010000347.1:0-2923 GCF_035444585.1 Agriterribacter sp. | reverse complement strand
GCAATCAGTTAAGTGAGAGGAGAGAAGTGAAAGTCGTGCCGGGCTCTTCATCAAAAGCCTTTGCGGGCCGGCCATGAGACTCTGGCGCTGAGCTATTCGCCAGGGTCACACTCAACACAGTTGCCTGGCTGTGAAGACCCCGTCGGGACAAAAATGGCACAAATAAAAAAGGAACGGTTACACTTATAAGATAGTACAACACGGCAACCAGTTAAGTGAGGGGAGAGAAGTGAAAGTCGCGCCGGGCTCTTCATCAAAAGCCTTTGCGGGCCGGCCATGAGATCCTGGCGCTGAGCTATTTGCCGGGGTCACACCCAACACAGTTGCCCGGCTGTGAAGACCCCGTCGGGACAAAAATATTATTTGATAAGCCTTAATGTAAAGGGGTAACGGTATAATTTCCCGTCATTGGCTTTAATGGTAGCAACAATTACCAGTATCAATGCAATGATGCCTACGATCCACAATAAAAAAATACCAATAATAGTGATAAACAATACAATGCAGGCCAGGGTAACCGTTATCTGGAAATTCAGTGATTCCTTCGCATGTTCCGCAACAAACTTAGACTCATCTTTTTTTATCAGGTAAATGACCAGTGGCGCAAATAACCAAACCACTATGGTTAGTATATGTGAAAGAATGGCAAGTGTCTTTTCATCGCTGGTAGGCGTTACAATAGGTTGTTCGTCTGTTCCCAGGAATGCGTTTTGTTGTTCCATACATTTTATTTTGTATGGAAATATAACTCAATTTGCAGAGATTTCATAATTAAATGAAAGTCGCGCCGGGGTCTGCTCAACGCAGTTGCCCGGCTGTGAAGACCCCGTCGGGACAAAAATGCAAACGGTTATGCAGCATCAATATGTTCTCTTGTATACCGGTGCATTTTAAGCAGGAATTGATACAACTGCTCCATGCTTTTTATATCTTCATGAATGAGCAGGAAATTCCTTCCCGTTTGCTTTAGTCTTGCCTTATGAGTAAGGGTTTGCACAAACCGGAGCATATTATTGAACGTGTCCGATTCAAAATAGGGCGAGTCGGGGTTATTGATAAAATAGCACCGCAGGTTTTCTTCTTTCAGCACCATTTTTTCAAAGCCGAGCTCTACTGCCAGCCTGCGGCAGCGTACGGTAATAAACAGGTCTTCTACCTGCCGGGGTATAGGGCCAAAGCGGTCGGCCATTTCAGTGTGGAACTGCTGCAGGTCTTCGTCATTATCACAGTTGTCTAACCGGGTATACAACGACAACCTTTCATTGATGCTTTCCACATAGTCGTCGGGGATCAGGATCTCCAGGTCGGTATCAATCGTGCAGTCCTGCACAAAATCTTCCTGCTTCCGGATCTCTTCTTTAAATACTTCCCTGAATGATGTCCGTTTTAATTCCCTGATCGCTTCATCCAATATTTTCTGGTACATTTCAAATCCTATCTCGGCCATGAAACCACTCTGTTCGCCACCCAGTAAATTACCGGCTCCACGAATATCAAGGTCGCGCATGGCGATCTGGAAACCACTGCCCAGCTCACTGTGCTGTTCCAGCGTTTGCAGGCGCTTGCGCGAATCATCCGGCAAAGTGCTTACAGGGGGCGCCAGCAGGTAACAAAAAGCCTTTTTATTGCTCCTGCCCACACGCCCGCGCAACTGGTGCAGGTCGCTTAACCCGAACTGATGCGCATTGTTTACAATAATGGTATTTACATTCGGAATATCCACGCCGCTTTCCACAATATTGGTAGATACCAGCACATCATACTTCTGTTCAATAAAATCCAGTATCCGCTCTTCCAGTATATGGCCTTCCAACTGCCCATGCGCAATGCCTATGCTCAGGTCGGGGCACAGGCCCTGTATAATATTGGCCATTTCAGTTAACCCCAGCACCCGGTTATGTATAAAAAATACCTGCCCCCCTCTTTCCGTTTCATAATATATCGCGTCACGGATATTGTCTTCATTGAACACCTGCACTTCCGTTTGTATGGGCTGCCGGTTAGGCGGGGGTGTATTGATAATGCTCAGGTCTCTTGCACCCATCAGGCTGAACTGCAATGTTCTTGGTATAGGCGTTGCCGTAAGTGTAAGGCAGTCTACATTGGTTTTAAGCGTTTTGATCTTCTCTTTATGCCCAACGCCAAACTTTTGTTCCTCATCTATCACCAGCAGTCCCAGGTCTTTGAACTTCACTTCTTTTCCTACCAGTGCATGTGTGCCGATAATAATATCAATTTTACCTTCCTGTAATTTTTTTAGCGTTTCCTTTTTTTCTTTGGATGATTTAAAACGATTGATATAATCTACTGTTACAGGAAAATCCTTAAGCCGGTCTTTAAATGTTTTATAATGCTGGAAAGCAAGGATGGTAGTAGGAACCAGTACGGCGGCCTGTTTATTATCGCAACAGGTTTTAAAAGCAGCGCGAACAGCTATTTCTGTTTTGCCAAAACCCACATCGCCGCAAATCAGCCTGTCCATAGGATGCGGCGTTTCCATATCCTTTTTCACATCAGCCGATGATTTGCTTTGATCGGGTGTGTCTTCATAAATAAAAGAAGCTTCCAGCTCGGTTTGCATATAGTTATCCGGGCTATGGGCAAAGCCCGTCTGGGCCTTGCGCTGGGCGTAGAGCTTAATAAGATCGAAAGCAATTTCCTTAACTCTTGCCTTTGTTTTTTCTTTCAGCTTATGCCATGTATCGCTGCCCAGCTTATTTACCCTGGGTACGCTGCCTTCCTTACCGGTATACTTGGCTATTTTGTGAAGTGAATTGATATTGACATACAGTATATCTGTATCCTTGTATATGATCCTGACAGCTTCCTGCAGCTTGCCGCTCACTTCAATTTTTTGCAGGCCGCTGTATATGCCCACGCCGTGATCAATATGCGTAACATAATCTCCCGGCTGCAATTCGCG
>NZ_DAOMOZ010000346.1:0-2956 GCF_035444585.1 Agriterribacter sp. | reverse complement strand
CCTTTTATCTTGGCCTGGGCATTTGAATTTACGGTTAAGAAGACCAGGGCGATAAGAAAAACGATAGCTATGCACCAATCCGGAGCCCGCAATATTGTATTGATAGGTGCCATATTTTTTCTCACAATTTTATTGCATGTATTTCTCAATACCTTCTTTAACAGACCCTTCGCCATACCCTGATCCCCGCCATACAATTTTTCCCTGCGGGTCAATTAAAAAGAATGTTGGATATCCGCTCACGCCATACTTCAAAACCGTTTCACCGGCAGTACCCTTCCCGTCCCAAAGCGTAAGCCAGGAAGGCTGGTCTCTTACAACGCCGGTCAGCCAAATATCTTTAGATTTATCCGCATAAAATGAAATGATCTGCATTTTCTCTTTGTATAAGCTGTCTATCTCCTTAAGCTCTTTTACAGCGTATATGCATGGCCCGCAATAGGTTTCCGTGAAATCAAGCAAAATATACTTCTTGTTGTATGATGAAATGCGATGTATATTGCCAGCGGTATCCAAGGCCTGGAAATCCGCATAACCATCTCCCGTCTTTAATATGTTCCCTACTTTCAGGAAATTGTATATCCGCTGCCCATAGATACTATTTTTATAGGGCGCTTTTAAGTTGGTATACATTTTTTGGATCTCTTCTTTTGTGAATTGCTTTTTGAGGTAAAACAGTTCATTTAGTCCCGCGTAAGAGTTGTAATATTTTTTGATAAAGTTGAGCCGTATGGAATCCATAGCCTGGTCGAGCGGCTTAATTATATTCCATGCAGAATCCCATTTTGATCTTGCTGTGCTGCTGCTATCCATCATTAATCCCGATATACTTTCAACAAGCTCGCCCCGGCGCTTATCATACCATTTGGTTTGATCATTCAATATCTGGTAGGTGTCCTGCGATGTTGAGCCGGTTTTTTCCAGGTAAAATGGGAAATCGGCTTTATCCCCTGAAATCTGAACATTTTCATTCCCAATAAAAAGATTACACCAATAATATTTCCCGTTATCTGTAACGGATAAAAACAAAAGCCTGGGGCTGTCGTGTAATCTCCCTTTAAAGTGTATAACATCATTTTTATACACGGCACTATCTATGCTCATTTGTGTTTCGGGGTCTTCCAGGTAAAATTGCACCCCGGTATCAAACCCTTTAAATTTTGCGGTAATGGTAAAACCGGCTTGTCCCATAGCATGGTTAGTGAATAATAAAATCAAAAGAAGGATTTGTGTTCTGATCATACCTGTGTTTTTAGTGAGTCAAAATTCCTACACTATCCTGTTGTGCAGGGCGATAAATGTGTAACTGATATCATCTTCTGTGTATTTGCATCTGCATATCCCGCTGCCTGCTACACGAAATCTTCTGACCGGGGTTGTTAGCGTAAGATTTTGCGACTAAACCTCAGCTCAATGAAGCAGTGCGAAGTCTGGAAATTTCGTATGTATAGCGGCATTATACGCAGCAAAGTAATCTTCTGAATTTCTCATTACCTTCGCATCCAAATGACAGAAAAAATACTCATTTTAGACTTCGGTTCCCAATATACCCAGTTGATCGCCCGCGCCGTTCGTGAGGCGAATGTTTACTGTGAGATCACTCCCTTTAATAAGCCGGTCCATTTTTCACCTGAACTGAAAGGAATTATCTTATCAGGCTCTCCTTTTTCAGTGAATGATGCCAACGCTCCTTATGTAGATGTTAACGCCCTGAGTAAAAAACTGCCGGTGCTGGGCATTTGTTACGGCGCCCAGTTAACCGCAGGCACTTTAGGCGGTAAAGTGGAAAAATCGGAAAAAAGGGAATATGGAAGGGCTTCTCTCAAAATAGAAAAGGACGATACCATTTGGTCGGGCGTTTCGGGCGAATCGCAGGTTTGGATGAGCCATGGAGATACCATACTGCAGCTGCCTGATGGTTTTGAGGTATTGGGAATAACCGACAGCATACCAATAGCCGCTTTCAAAAAAAACAGTACAACAGAACATGTAATTTACGGGCTGCAGTTCCACCCGGAAGTATATCATTCTGACGAAGGGAAAAAAATAGTCAGTAATTTTCTTGTTAAAATATGTGGCTGCAGGCAGGACTGGACACCGGCACATTTTGTAAGCGATACCGTGGCTACGCTTAAAAAACAAATAGGAGAGTGTAAAGTGATCATGGCATTGAGCGGTGGCGTAGATTCTACCGTTGCTGCCACATTGATCCATAAAGCCATTGGCAACAGGCTCTTTGGTATTTTTGTAGATAACGGGTTATTAAGAAAAGACGAATTTGAACAGGTTTTGAAAACCTATAATGAAATCGGGCTCAATGTTAAGGGCGTGGATGCACGCGACCGCTTTTACAGCAGGCTGAAAGGCAAAACCAATCCTGAAGAAAAAAGAAAGATCATCGGCAAAACCTTTATTGACATATTTGACGAGGAAGCGCATCAAATTGAAAATATAGGATTGCTGGGGCAGGGTACTATATATCCTGATGTTATTGAAAGCGTATCGGTGCATGGCCCTTCCGTTACTATCAAATCGCATCACAATGTGGGGGGATTACCGGAAAAAATGCATCTTGAGCTGGTGGAGCCACTGCGTTACCTCTTTAAAGATGAAGTAAGAAAAGTTGGACTTGAATTAGGACTTCCTTCGGCTATGCTCTTCCGTCACCCCTTCCCAGGACCCGGTTTGGCCATTCGTATACTGGGAGAAATAACGGAAGAAAAAGTACGTTTGCTGCAGGAAGCCGACGCGTTATATGTTAAAGCTTTGCGATCTTTTGACTTGTATGATAAGGTTTGGCAGGCCGGCGCTATTTTGCTTCCGGTAAAAAGTGTAGGTGTTATGGGTGATGAGAGAACCTATGAGTTTACCGTAGCATTAAGAGCAGTTACTTCTGTAGATGGTATGACGGCAGACTGGGCGCATCTGCCTTATGAATTTTTGGCACATATCTCAA
>NZ_DAOMOZ010000345.1:0-2963 GCF_035444585.1 Agriterribacter sp. | reverse complement strand
GTAATGCTTGCTCAGCATTTCCGTGAGGGTTGTTTTTCCGGCGCCGATATTTCCTGCTACTGCAATGTGTTTGGGTTTTTTAGTCTTCGCCATTACGATCTGTGTTCAAAATTTGAAATGTGGGATAGCAGATACAAGTGAGTATTCAAGATAAATAAATTTTAACTGCTTTAAACCCCCGCATTGTTTTTTTCTTAAAAATATTTTATCCCGATGGCTTCACGCACCAGTTGCATGGTTCTTTTAGCGCTTGCTCCCGCTTTGGCAGCGCCCTTTTCCATTACTTCCCTCATATAGCTTTCATCATCGCGGATAGCTTTCGCCTTTTCGCGAATGGGGGTGATGAACCGTATCATATCCTCCGCTAATTGCTTTTTCAGATCGCCATAGCGGATCACGCCATTATCATAGTCGGATTTATATTTTTCGTACACATCAGGGGCGCCGGCAAGTGCAAGCAGTTGAAATATATTTTCAATGTAGCCGGGCATGGGCGTATCGGGCGCTTTGGGGCCTTCATCGGTCTTTGCCTTCATTATTTTTTTACGGATAAGATCATCATCATCCGAAAGGTATAAAGTGGCGTTTTGATTTTCGCTCTTGCTCATTTTACCCGTACCGTCAAGACCGGGCACTTTAACGAGCTCCTGTCCGAAATTAAAGGCCTCCGGCTCAGGAAAAATTTCTCCATAGCGATGATTGAAGCGACTGGCGAAATTTCTTGCCATCTCCAGGTGCTGTTCCTGGTCTTTGCCCACCGGCACGTACAATGCACGGTGCAATAATATATCGGCTGCCATTAAAGAAGGGTAAGTGAGCAGGGCCGCATTGATGTTCTGCGGCTGCAGGCGCGCCTTGTCTTTAAATGTAGTGGTTTTTTCCAGCTCGCCTTTATAGGCCAGGGTATTCAGGTACAGGTAGAGTTCGGAAGTTTCGTATACCGCGCTCTGGCAATACAATGCAGCCCTGTTGGGATCGAGCCCGCAGGCCAGGTATTCCGATATTACATGCAATACATTTGCTCTTAAACTTTTGGTATCGGGATGCGTGGTGAGCGAATGCAGGTCGGCTACCATAAAATAGCATTCATATTCATTTTGCATGCGCACATAATTCTGCAGTGCGCCAAAATAACTGCCCAGGTGCAATATGCCGGTAGGACGGATGCCACTCATTACAACCGGTTTCTTTGCGCTTTTTTCCATGGCGGCGAAGATACAGAATTTAGATGTTGGCGATTATCATTGAGGAATACCGAAATTTGTGTCGGCAAACGCTATCCGCATCATCCGATAAAATATGATCATGAATACATTTAAAGATGCTACAACAGAAGAGATCAACGCCGTAATGGAACAATCATGGAGCGCATTTGAGGCGTACAGTACCTTTCCGCTCCGGCAAAGAGCCGGCTTTATGCACGCCATAGCTGCAGCGCTCGGTTCTGTAAGTGAAACAGTTGTTGCCACAGCCATGAAAGAAACAAATCTTCCTGAAGCACGGTTAAAAAATGAGTTGAACAGAACCATATTCCAGTTGAACAGCTATGCAAACGCCTGTGAGCAGGGCAACTGGCTGGAGGCCCGCATTGATACGGCAATTCCCGAACGCAACCCTCCAAAGCCCGATCTGCGGAAAATGCTTGTGCCCCTGGGGCCGGTTGTGGTTTTTGGCGCCAGCAATTTCCCTTTTGCGTATTCTACCGCGGGAGGCGATACCGCCTGTGCACTGGCTGCCGGCTGCCCGGTTATTGTAAAAGCCCATCCGGCCCATGCGCATACATCCGAAATGGTAGCAGATGCCATTATAAA
Source organism: Agriterribacter sp. (assembly GCF_035444585.1). Lineage (GTDB taxonomy): Bacteria > Bacteroidota > Bacteroidia > Chitinophagales > Chitinophagaceae > Agriterribacter. The sequence goes on along the minus strand of NZ_DAOMOZ010000345.1, from coordinate 1,152 downwards.
AGTTGCCCGCGACTACAACATGCCCCCCGGCATATTTGCGCATGTGCATGGTGCGGGCTTTGAAGTGGGAAGATCTTTGGTAACGCACCCCCACACCAAAGCGGTGGGCTTCACCGGCTCGTACGGGGGTGGTAAAGCCCTGTTCGACTGGGCAGCGCAGCGCAAAGAGCCCATACCGGTTTTCGCGGAAATGGGCAGCATCAACCCGGTTTATCTATTCCCCGAAAAATTAAAGCAATCACCTGTCGAACTGGCTAAGCTGTATGCCGGTTCCATTACCCTCGGCACCGGCCAGTTCTGCACCAACCCCGGTCTCATTATTGGTATGGATAACGAAGATCTTCAACAATTCATAACGGCATTGGGTAAAGCAATTGAACAAACCGCTCCTTCCACCATGCTGCATCCCGGCATAGCCAAAGCCTTTGTAACCAACCGCAACAAAGCATTGATGCAGGAGCAGGTAGATACCGTTGCCGTTGCCCAACAGGAGCCCGGTGCAAACCAGGGCATTCCTACCATTGCTTCAGCTACGGCACAGGCCTTTTTAAACAATCCCGTGCTGCACCAGGAAGTGTTTGGACCCTATTCGCTTGTAATACGATGCAGGGATACGGAAGAAATGCTGGCGGTAGCAACCCGTATGGAAGGACAGTTGACTTCTACACTGATGGCAACGGAAACGGATATGCGCAATTGCGCTTCGTTGGTGGAAAAAGTTAAAAACAGTTGCGGCAGGATCATTGTAAATGGTGTGCCTACCGGTGTGGAAGTATGCCTGAGCATGCAGCATGGCGGCCCCTTTCCTGCCACTACCGATGCCCGGTTCACTTCCGTTGGCGCCGATGGTATCAAACGCTTTGCACGGCCTTTGTGCTTTCAAAACTGGCCAAACAGCCTGCTGCCCGATGAGCTGAAAGACGGTAACCCGCTGAAAATATGGCGGACGGTGAATAACGAGCTGACGAAGGGGTGAGATTGGAGATTTGAAATTTGAAATTTGAAATAAACTAATGCTTTATCTGCATATTGGCAATAAGGAGGCAGTAAAGGAACATAGCTGAAATCACAGTAGTGCAAAAGCGACATCAGGGCTTCTTCCCGAAAACGGGCAGTAATCCCTGCCAGCCGGCAGGCTGGGTTTTCGGGCGG
>NZ_DAOMOZ010000344.1:0-3024 GCF_035444585.1 Agriterribacter sp. | reverse complement strand
TAAGAGATCCGCTTGATGTTGGCGACGGGTATTTGTTTGATGGGGTATTCGAGGATGGAAAGCCCAATGATAAGTACCAGTACCTGGATGATTTCAGGTGGGATCCTTTTGCAAGAGGCGAGCGGTTCCTGTATGATGCCACCTACGTGAAACTGCGGCAGGTAGCTTTATCCTACACAATACCAGGAACCTTTATCAGGCGGATCGGGTTAACCCAGGCAGACCTGTCGGTGTTTGCAAGAAATGTGGCCCTGCTATATAAGAAAAATGAAAATTTTGATCCGGAAGTGGCTAATAAAGGTGCCAGCCAGTCTTCCCAGGGATCAGAATATGCAGCTCCTCCTTCTGCCCAGAACATTGGTGTAAGAATTAAGATCGGATTCTAATAAAAAAGATACTTAATTATAAAATCAGAAATAAGATGAAAATGCATATAAAACTATTCGGATTAATGATTGTAGTGCTGTCAGTATCCGCCTGTACCAGGGATTTTGAAGAAATGAATACAAGTCCCAACAGTTTAACTGCCGTACCTTATAAAACATTAATTACAAATTCCGAGATCAGCGTCCTTAACACTTACAATGCTATTTTAAATGAAGCGGTAAGCTGGACGCATTATAATGTTCGCGACGTGTATGTTCATGATGACCGCTACCAGATCACAGGAAGCATCAGGAACTTTAATATGTACAGCGGTCATTTAAAAAATTTAAAAAAAGCGATGCAACTGGCTGAGAAGGCGGGAGACAACAATGCTATCGCCGTGATCAAAATACTCAGCTCTTATGCTTTTCAGAATTTAACCGACTGGTACGGAGATATTCCCTATTCAGAAGCATTAAAGGCTGATGATGCAGATAATGCTATAATATATCCTAAATACGATCCGCAGCAAAGCATTTATGCAGACCTGATTGCCCAGCTTAAGGAGGCGAACGGTATGATTGACCCTGCAGCTAATATCGGAAGCGCCGATGTGGTCTTTAATGGTGATATGATGATGTGGAAACGATTCTGCAACTCGCTGTTATTGCGCATGTATATGAGGATCTCGCTGGTTGACGCATCTACTGCAAAAGCCGGCATCGAAATGATTGCGTCAGATCCCAATACCTATCCCGTTATCAATTCTAATGAAACCGCCGCTTTTAAATACTGGCTCCCTAATGATGCTGTTTACAGAAGCCCGTACTGGATGAACCCGGTACTTGCGGCATCGCAGGAAAATGTTACATCAGCATTTATGATCGGTTTTCTTAAAAGCAGGAACGACCCGCGATTGCCGGTATATGCCGAACCTGCTGCCAACAGCGGCGAATATGTTGGGCTTCCGTTGGGCACATTAGGACAAAGCACCCCGGATCTGTCTATTATGGGAATTAAAGAATTTCGCTCAGCAAACTCCCCTACCCGGATGATGAGATACTCGGAAGTGCTCTTTATATATGCTGAAGCTGCTTTGAACGGATGGAACGTGGGTATGACGGCGCAGGCCGCTTATGAAGCAGCCATTAAAGCCAGCTTCGATGAGTATGGTCTTGAAACTGGCAGTTACTTAACCGATCCGTTGGTAGATTTTAACGGTGGAACGGATCAAAGAGAACTGATAGGGGATCAGAAATGGTGTGCGCTTTATCCAGATGGTAACCAGGGATGGGCAGAGGTCCGGCGGTCGGGTTACCCGGTATACGTAGCCGTTACCGAACCCGTGCAAACGCTTTATCCCGGTAAAGGAACGATCGTAAGAATGCCTTATCCGTACTCCGAAGCTGTATCCAACCCCGACGGACTTGCGGCCGCCATAGCTGCGCAGCCGGGCATTATAGACGAGAAGTTTGGTGCGGGTGTATGGTGGGATGTTAAATAAATATTTCGGTCGGCCCCCAACAATTATATATACCCTGTGTTGAAAATGCCGCAGATGCGCAGATTGAATCTGCGCATCTGCGGCTAAAAAAGTCAAAGGTATTTCCCTTGTTTTGCGGGCCGGGGCTAATTTGGAATGCACCCGATGCCTGTCTTTACATACTTCTTTCCCGGCGGCGTCCTCACAACCGGCACCGGGATCTCATAACTGCCCTCCAACCCTTCGATAAATATCCCGGCATACCCGGCGAAGCAACATGTGCAATGTATGCTGTTTTGCGAACGCTGCATCTTTCACCCGTTAGGTGAAACAATAACTTTCCTACTCAACGTAATAACGTCCCAAGCTTACTACATTAAAGGATTTAAAAACACTGCCGTGATAGCCACAAATGCACAAATGGATACCCGTTAAGGGTGAACCGTAATGCCCGGCTGTTGTGCCCCGGCGGCAAGCTCCGTTTTTCGGGCAGCAAGGTTCAGCTTATTTCCCGTTAAAAGTATATCCCGGCTTTTACTGCCTTCTACCCTGAGGAAGGTAGTTATTGTATTAAGCGGACGCGAGCCGCTGATAAAAACATTCCTGGAGTTTTCAAGGCGTATGAGGCTTTCAGCGTTTACATTTCCTGCTGCTTTAAATCCGTTCAGCTCTATGTCATCGGCATCATCACAAACAATGGCCGGTCGCAGATCGGGTGTTTGTAAGTTGAACCGTACATTATTAAGCGTAATGCCTGAAACATGGTGCATATATAAACCATATGCAGGCAGGTCTCCAAAAATGAACATCTCGGGGTAATTTCTTTCGAGGTCGGGCAAATTTCTTTTGGCAGCCATTGCCTGGGTGCCTCCGCCTTCAAAGGTGATATCAATATTGCTGAAGATAATATCGCGGGGCCGGGTTTGAGAAGTGCCGGTAATGGATATGCCGGTATTCACTTTCGTAATATTCAATAACCACGGCGTTCCCCCTTCGTAATCCGCAGGCATGGCTATCATATTAGGCACGGTGGCCCGGATGTTCTCAAATAAAATATTATGCAGCTTCCCCTTTGTCCAGCTACTGTCATTAAAACTGGTCCAGGTATCAATATACTGTCCTTCGTTCCAGCCAGACAAACGGATGGAGATGGGGCCCTTAACATTATCCATGAT
>NZ_DAOMOZ010000343.1:0-3074 GCF_035444585.1 Agriterribacter sp. | reverse complement strand
GAAGATACCGTTGCGGAGCGGAGCATCAAACTACCCCTGATCATCAAAAAAACGGAGGTGGCGGCATGAGCAGTTGGATAAAACCTACGGTTTTGCAGGTATATTCCTTTAGCATGTCTATGCCGCTTATAGCTTTTGTACTGAATTATATTATTTATGACGAACGGATATTTAAAGATATTAAGGTTTGGCTGATCTCTTTTCCGCTGGTATTTATTCTGGGCTTCCTTTCCTGGTCGGGACACGTTGCCATTGGCAATGCAATAAGAAAGCGATACCCCGGGCTTGAGCAGTCAAAGTTAAGGATCATGCTTTTGGTTTTTGCTATTATTCCCTTCATGTCTTTGTCTATAGTGCTGATCTTTTTGCTTTACAACCAGGTGGGCGTACTGGGTTACCAACTGGCAGAAAGTGATCTGAAGGCCGGGTTGCTGGTGGGTTTTAGTGTAAACCTGATCTTTGAAACGCTTTTTGAAGCAGATTATGCCTTGGGAAAATACAAGGAAAGCGTTGAGGAAAAGAACAGGATAGGAGAGCTCGCCGTTCAGCAGGAGTTCGATACGCTGAAAAGCCAGGTTAATCCTCACTTTCTGTTTAACTGCTTTAATACCTTGTCGTCGCTGATCACGGAAGACAGGCAAAAAGCGGAAAGCTTTCTGAATGAGCTCAGCAAGGTATACCGGTACTTACTCAGGAATAACGAAGACGGAGTGAGCACCGTAGAAAATGAAATAAAGTTCATTCAGTCGTATTATCAGCTTTTGCGTACCCGCCACGGCGAAGCCGTGCAACTGAATATTGAAATTGATAAACGGTACAACCCTTATTTGCTGCCTTCTTTAACATTGCAACTGCTTGTGGAAAACGTGGTGAAGCACAATTCGCTGTCAAAAAACTACCCGGTGGTTATTGATATTTTTACCACTGCAGGCAATAAGCTGGTGGTCAACAATAATCTCCGGCACCGGGTAGTAAAAATTAAAGGTACCCGGGTAGGGCTGGATAATATCCGGGCCAAGTATAAATTGCTGAATAAAGAAGGATTTCAGGCAATGTCTGACGAAAGGAATTTTACGGTGATACTTCCCCTGATATGGAGCAGCGCCGTTGAAAATAAAACCTTAAACACGAACAAAATAAAGCCACAGTAATATGAAAATTCTTATTGTAGAAGATGAAGACCTCGCAGTAAAAAAGCTGAAAAAAGTATTGTCGGGGCTTGATGTTTCGTATGAAATAGCCGGTGTAACAGATAGCATTAAATCTACTGCGGCATGGCTTGGGGAAAACGAAACGCCCGACCTGATCCTCATGGATATAGAGCTGGCGGATGGTCAGAGCTTTGAGCTGTTCAATATAGCAGAGGTGAAGAGCCCCGTTATATTTACTACTTCCTACGATGAGTATGCATTAAAGGCTTTTAAGGTTAACAGCGTAGATTATTTGCTAAAGCCTATACAAAAAGAAGAATTGCAGGCCGCTCTGGATAAGTACAAAAAATTGCAATCTTCCTATAATAATAAAGCAGGCGATGCCCATATGAGTATTGACAGCATTGTAAAAGAGCTGCAGCGCAAATTTCAGCCCAAAGAATACCGTAAGCGGTTTTTGGTAAAGCAGGCACAGAAGCTGGTTAGTATTGATGTGGAAGACATAGCCTATTTCTATAGTGACGGGCGGCTGAATTTCTTTAAAACCAGCGATAATAAAAAGTACATTGTGGACTACACGATGGATGAGCTGGAAGATATGCTGGATGCGGAGGTGTATTTCCGGATCAGCCGTTCCTTTTACGTGTCCATAGGCTGTATAGACCAGATACATGACTATTTCGGTAACCGCCTGATCCTGCACCTCACGCCTGGTGTAGATAAGGAAGCGATCGTAAGCCGCGAAAAAGTAACCGCGTTTAAAAAGTGGATGGGTAAATAATTATTCATTTGCCCTGATCTTCAGGATAACCATGGAGTAGGTTTTGTCGAAATGCGCTTTCATTGTGGCTTGGGCTTCTTCCATCCGCTTAAGCAGCGCCGGCATGTGTAAAAGACTGTTGAGCTGCTGTATATCGTATGCTGCGTTGTCGAACTGGATGGTACAGGTGATATGCATTTTCTCCAGCCCGAAATGTATCCGGCTGTTTTGGGCGCCCCACTGAATGATGGTATTAATAACCGTTTTGAACAACAGGAAAAATTCAATGCGGCGCTTCATATTCAGTTCCAGGCGCTTCACTTTTTTATCAACCAGCAGCTCAATTTGTGTGGCATACCTGTTTTTTAACGCGTCGGTATACTCCATCGTGCGGTCTATGATTTTCCGCATGCTGTCATTATCCGGATCAATGCCCCAGAGCATATCATCCATCGCAATGATCATATGATGACTTTTTGCATGGATCTGCTCCAGGTACTCTATTGATTTTGCGGGATCTTTATTGGCTTTCAGCTTGGCTATTTCGCTCAGTATGTTAATATTATTTAGGGCTGTATTTACTTCTTCATGCAGGTTATCCGCGATGTCGCTGCGCATTTTTTGCATACTTTCCTTTCTCTTCATTCTCTCTTTATCGAGCCAGTATATAATGCCGCCTGCCAGCAATGCCAGTATACAATAAAACATCCAGGTTTGCCAGAAAGGGGAATGTACAACGATTTTAAGCTGGGTGGTTTTGGGGCTTAACAATTCGTCAGCATTTTCTGCTATTACGTTAAAAGTATAGCTGCCGGGAGGGAGATAATTATAAACCGCTTCATTTACTTCGCTTGCTTTTTTCCACTCAGCGTCAATATTTTCCAGCTTATAGTAATACGATAATTTATTCCTGTTAAAATAGCTCAGCGAGGAAAAACCAATAGTAATGGAATTTTGTGAAGGCGACAGTTCTATACTGCCGAGCTGCAATAAGGAATCAACGGAAAGCGGCCTGTTAAGCAGCCTGAACCCGGTAATGTTCACAATGCCCGGGGGTGAATTGGTTTGTATTGCATCGGGGTCAAAAACGAGGAAATCGTTTGATGTGCCAAACAGCATTCTTCCGTTGGGCAAATAGTGGGAGGCGATATCGAAGTTATCAT
>NZ_DAOMOZ010000342.1:0-3102 GCF_035444585.1 Agriterribacter sp. | reverse complement strand
ATACCTTCCCGTATGGGAAAAGCTCGACAGGTTCGGCACCAGCATGATCACCAGGACCGCTTTCGGTGTTGCCTATTTTGCCGTATATTTTTTCTTCGCCCCCAGCTGGTGGTGGTTTTTATTGCTGCCCATACATTTTCTTATGGGACCTATCCAGGGCGCTATTGTTAACTGGTGCGGACATAAGTACGGCTACAGCAATTTCGATAATGGCGATCACTCAAAAAATACTTCTCCATGGGGAATATTACTGATGGGTGAATTGTTCCAGAACAATCATCACTATGCAAAAGACAGCGCCAACTTTGCTAAAAAGTGGTTCGAATTTGATCTGACCTATTTTATTATGCGTGGGTTGAACAAAATGAAGCTGATCAGGCTAAAGCCGGCTATGGTTTCTGTGTCAGGGAATGGAGACATGAGAGAAGTGAGAGGTGAAAAGTGAATGGTACAGGTTGCAAGATACAAGTTGCAGGGAACTGCCGCCTTATGCTGAGGGCTGAATGCTGACAGCCAAAAGCCGATCGCTCTAAAACGGGATCCGTTATCCTGCCATCAATTCTTTTTTCTTCAGCCATTCTTTTTTGCCGGTTCCCTCAAATACATGCCTTTCACTGTGATACGAAGAGCGTACCAGCGGGCCGCTTTCAACATAGTCGAAACCCATATCATACCCGGCTTCCGTGTATTCGGCAAACTCGTCGGGATGCACAAAACGCAGAACCGGCAGGTGCCTGCTGCTGGGTTGCAGGTATTGCCCGAGGGTAATTACATCAACACCGTTTGAGCGAAGATCCCGCATCGTTTGCAGCACTTCGTCTTTCGTTTCACCCAAACCCAGCATTATGCCCGATTTGGTTCGCATACCATTTTCTTTGAGGTGCTTGAGCACTTCCATGCTTCTCCAGTATTTGGCCTGTATGCGCACCTGCTTTGTCATTCGTTCAACCGTTTCAACATTGTGCGAAACCACTTCCGGCGCAGCTTCAATAATACGTTGGATATTTTCTTTCTGCCCCTTAAAATCGGGGATGAGGGTTTCCAGCGTTGTATCGAGATTTAACGCTTTTACGGCCTTGATGGTATTGTACCAGATGATGCTTCCGCCATCTTTCAGCTCATCCCTGTCTACCGAAGTAATTACGGCATGCTTTACTTTCATCAGGTATATCGCTTCGGCTACGCGCTGAGGTTCATCCCAATCCACTGCTTCAGGGCGACCGGTTGCCACGGCACAAAAGCCACAGCTCCTTGTGCAAATATTACCCAGTATCATAAAAGTAGCAGTGCCGGCTCCCCAGCATTCGCCCATATTGGGGCAATTGCCACTTTCACAAATGGTATGCAGTTTATGGGTATCTACTAAATTCCTAACATTTTTATAGTTTTCGCCAATGGGCAACTTCACTCTTAACCAATCCGGCTTTTTGGTACGTTGCATTGGTTCGCTGTTGGTAACACAAGCTCCACTCATAATTTAAATTGTAAACGTTTTCCGAAATGCAAAAATAACCGACTTACTTCCGTTTGCCAAATAAGAAGGACACGTAGGCGTTAACAAAGAATTTCCTGGAAGGGTTATATGCCATTTGCTCAATGTCTTTAAAATAATATTCCACATTTATTCCGCCTTCTATTGCAGATACAATAGTATTAAAACGGTTGTAATCGAAACGTAATGCTGTTTTAGCATGCAGTCCGGGAGCAAATTTCATTTCATTCCAGCCCTTGCTCAGCCCCGATCCGCCAAGGATGTTGGCTGTGCTCAGGAACAGGGAACTGTCTGGCGAATCGTACTTAACATACCGCGTTTCATTTGCCTGGTCCTGCACTTCCACATAATAAGGCCGCAAAAAGCCTAACGACAGCCCGCCTGCGCCAATGCCATATACCGAAACACCGTTCTTGTTGTTTTTACCACCAATCAGTATTTGTTGACCGGCAGCAAGCTTTAACTGGTAGAAAATATTTCTTTTCCCATATACAAAGGGGTTGCCAAAAAATATAAAGCCTCCGGCATCCGTCTGGCGATTGGCTTTTTGTTCTTTACGGTGTTTTTTTTCGTTAAACTCTAACTGGAATATCGTGGCGCGTGTTACAGAGTTGGCACGGCCCAGCTCATAGGATATGCCCCAGCCATCTGTATTTAGTTTTATGCCAAAGGCATTCTGCTTGTGAAAAGAAGGCACCCCTTCTTCCTCCAGGCGCATCAGTTCATTCATCTTTTCTCTCTTTGCTCTCCGCTTATCCTCTTTTCTTTGTTCAGCCGTTCTTTGCTGACTAAAAGCTCCAAGGGTTATACAAATACATATAATTGCCGCAATGATTTTTTTCACCTGGAATATTTTATTGTTTCTTTGAACGTAAATTTAAACAAAAATAATACAATGACTTCAACAGTAGTTTACGAAGAAAACCTTCGTACGGTTTGTACCCATTTAAAATCAGGTAGCGTTATTGAAACAGATGCTCCCCCCGACAACCAGGGAAAAGGTGAGCGCTTTTCACCGTCCGATCTTGTGGCCACTGCACTGGCAAGCTGTATGCTTACCATCATGGGCATTAAAGCAAGAGGCATGGAAGTTGATCTTAAAGGCGTAAAAGTGGAAGTCGAAAAAATAATGACCGCTAACCCGAGGAGAATAGGAGGTCTAAATTTAACATTTCATTTCCCCGCGGGCTTTAACGCTACAGAAAAGGAGCAAATGATACTGGAAAAAGCGGCGCTTACCTGTCCTGTATTTTACAGCATTCATCCCGATATAAAGGTTAATGTGCACTTTAACTGGAAAGGGTTTCCCTGAAAATGCGAGAGAGGCAGATGTACGATTGTTTCCGTATGTTAAATATAGGTTGATCTTACACCTGTGTTGAGAGCAAGGAGCTATTTTTTATCAAATTGTCATTGAGTTTGGATGTAGAGCGCATAGCTTTCCCATTAGCTTACCGCTAAGTTGCTTTTCATGGGGCTGGAAGAAGATGATTGTTGTTATGCTGCTTTGGAAAGTGATGTGATCTTTGATCGTCGCTTGGCAATTTTTACAGCGTTGCTGGTTAACATACCAAAGAAGATCCAGGCTATTTCTGTTTGTTGGGTTCTTG
>NZ_DAOMOZ010000341.1:0-3112 GCF_035444585.1 Agriterribacter sp. | reverse complement strand
GATATTGTTTTTGTTGTTAACATACCACTGGAACTCCTGCTTAAGGTTCATGTCGCGGATCTGTGAAAAGATGTCGAACTCGTTGGCGCCGCTGCGGATGGATATATTATAATTGTAATTGCTGAAAATGAAAGAAGTGTTCGAGAATAACTTATTGCTGAAAATATGGTTCCAGCGCAGGGTGCCGGTTGCATTCCCCCAATCCAGTCCAAAGGTTTGCCCCGCAGCAAGCACATCTTTTCCAAAGTAGCCCGAAAGATACAGCCTGTCTTTATCGCCTATATTGTAATTGAGCTTGGCATTAAGGTCGTAAAAGTACAGGGTATTGTTTTTTAAAGCGGAGTCGCCGGATAACTTTAAAAACATATCCGCGTATGTTCTGCGTCCCGTAATCAAAAAAGAAGATCTGTCTTTTTGTATGGGGCCTTCCACGTTCAGTTTTGCCGATATAAGTCCTATGCCGCCGCTTACATTATAATCCCGGTTATTGCCGTCATTCATTTTGATGTCCAGCACAGAAGATAGCCTTCCTCCGTATTGTGCGGGCATACCGCCTTTATACACGGTTACATCTTTGATAGCGTCGGAATTAAAAGTAGAGAAAAAGCCCAGCAGGTGAGATGCGTTGTATACTGTGGCTTCATCTAACAGGATAAGATTCTGATCGGCAGCACCGCCTCTCACAAAAAAACCACTGTTGCCTTCACCCGCCGCTTTAATGCCGGGCAACAGCTGCACTGTTTTCAGCACATCCCTTTCCCCCAGCAACACCGGGATATTTTTGATCTCTTTTGTGCTCAGTCTTTCTATACCCATTTGCGGACTGCCAAGACTGCGGTTTTTGGAGGTAGCCGTGATCGTTATGTTATCCAGCGTTTTGGGTTCTTCTTCCAGTGCAATGTTCAGCGTCATATCTTTATCCAGCTCAATACTTTGTGCATGTATGAGCATGCCAACTGCAGATACTTCAAATGTATATTTCCCTGCAGGCAGTGAAATGGAGTAGAACCCGTAGTCATTGCTGAAAGCGCCGGCATCACCTGCCTTAATGCTGGCTCCGATGATCGTTTCGCCGGTTCGTTGAACACGCACTGTTCCGCTGATCGTAAATTTTTCCTGGCTATAGCCCTGCATACAGGCAAGCATGGCCAATACCACCAATAATAATTTGTTCATTAGCCTTAGTTTTATATTAAAACACCACAGATCCCCTCCGGAAAGCGCGGCGAAGATACATGTCAAACAAACAGTACCCTACCTGCAACTGCACCGCCCGTAACAATTAAATTAAGTATAACAATAACAACTGCATTTTCGACCTGCCGGCTTAATACATCATTGTCAAAAATCTAACCAAAAGCAAAGCAAAATTACAGATGCCGATAAAAAAGTGCGTGCTGCACTACAGAAGATAAAAAGCCATTTCTCCGCGTCATGCTCCGGGTTCAAAATCAGTGACCACGGGCAGGCCTGTTCTTCTTTCCCCCACCTGTTGCCGCCACATGGCATAGTACAATCCTTTTTTCTCTACAAGGAAAGCGTGGTTTCCCGATTCTGTGATCTTTCCCTTTTCCAGCACATAAATGGTATCGGCATGCATAATGGTAGATAAGCGATGTGCTATAAGAATGGTGATGGGATCGCGTTGTGCAGATATTGATTTGATGGTTTCCGTAATGGCTTCTTCCGTGAGTGAATCCAGCGCCGAAGTGGCTTCGTCAAAGATCAGCAGCCGCGGATGCCGCAACAACGCCCTTGCTATGGCTATGCGTTGCTTTTCGCCTCCCGATAATTTCATACCGCTTTCGCCTAAAACCGTATCCAGCCCCTTTGCCGACCGGGCCAGCATCCCATCGCAGGATGCCTGGTGCAAAGCATGTAAAATTTCTTCATCGGTTGCACCGGGTTTTACAAACAGCAGGTTGTCTTTTATGGTCCCAAAAAACAACTGGGTATCCTGTGTTACAAAACCGATCTGGCGGCGCATTTCATTATAGCGGATATCAGAAGCAGGGATATCATTAAAATAGATCTCCCCTTTTACCGGGCGGTATAAGCCTACCAGCAACTTTACCAAGGTAGATTTGCCCGATCCCGAAGGTCCTACAAAGGCAATGGTATCGCCGCTTTTCAGCTCAAAAGAAATATCATCAATAGCGTTTACCGGAGCAGTAGCATGCTTAAATACAACGTGCTCAAAGCGCATGGATTCCAGTGGACCAATGGCAACCGGTTCTTCGGGCCGCATTTCCACCGGTTTTTTCATCAGCTTATCAAAATTCATGATAGACGCTTCCGCTTCGCGGTACGAAAGAATAATATTCCCCAGGTCCTGCAGCGGCCCAAAAATGGTAGTAGAGATGAATTGCATGCTGATCAGCTCACCCGTTGTGAGCACATGCCGGAAGATGAGCCATAATAAAATAAACAAAATAGATTGTCGCAGCAGGGTCAGCGCCGAGCTTTGCAAAAAAGTGAGCATCCGCACTTTTTTTACTTTCTGTATCTCCAGGTCGAATATTTTTTTTGTATGATCTCTCAGCCTTCTTATTTCAGGATAGGTAAGCCCGAGACTTTTTACCAGCTCAATATTGCGTAGCGATTCGGTAATGGCCCCCGACATCTGGTTCGTTTCGCGATTGATGGAGCGCTGAAGGGTTTTTATTTTTTTGCTCAGCAATCCTGTAAGTCCGCCCAGTACCACCACGCCAATAATAAAAACCGGTATCAGCAGCCAGTGTTTGGTAACGGCATACCATATTAAAAAGCCAATGCCGATGAGCGAAGAAAAGAGGATATTGATAAATGCATTGATGAACCTTTCGGTATCCGTTCTTACTTTTTGCAGCACGGAAAGGGTTTCCCCGCTTCTTTGCCCTTCAAATTCCTGGAAAGAAAGCCGGAGGGTTTGCTTCAGTCCGTCGTTGAATATCTGCATCCCGAATTTTTGCACTGCAAGACGCATCACATAGTCCTGCAGGGTTTTGGCAAGCCTTGCCAGTAATGCAATAGCAACTGCCACCAGCAGCCAGAAGCTTACACCGCTTACCAGTTCCTTTTCGGTTTTGCTGCCGGGGTTGGTAGCATAATCATCAATGATCTTTCCAAAGAT
>NZ_DAOMOZ010000340.1:0-3117 GCF_035444585.1 Agriterribacter sp. | reverse complement strand
CCTAAGTTTTGCCAATACTTTTTTTGACTCATACCCAACCCCTGAAGGAGCTTTTAGATTCCGGATCTTCCCGATTCACCATTCACCCGCTTACACCAATCCAGAAAAGTGTTATTAAATATATTATACCTGGTTTCCGAAAAATTTATTAAGATGTCCATCGTTCATACAGGATCCCTTTCGGGACAACTGCTCACTAATAATGGCATTTCTGGCACTCTATCCCACCGATCATCTCCACGGTTACACTGTCAATCTTTTTATTCCTGATGTCTTCATGGAATTTTTCATAAATGCTGTAGAATTTATTATCGGTGAACTGCACTTTAGTATCGCGGTGGCAATTGACGCACCAGCCCATGCTCAGATCAGCAAACTGGTGCACTTCGTCCATTTCGGTAATATTTCCATGGCAGGTCTGGCATTGCTGCTGCCCCACCACCACATGCTGGGAATGATTAAAATAAACATGATCCGGAAGGTTATGAATGCGCTCCCATTCAATAGGCTTACCTTCTCCCGTATATTGCTTCTTATCGGGATCCCAGCCGGCATATGAATACAATTTTTGTATTTCAGCCGTACCGTTCACTTCAGAACCATCGGGCCTGAACAATTGGGGACCTTTTGTATACTCATTAATAGCCATATGGCAGTTCATACATACATTAACAGCAGGTATGTTGGCCGATTTTCCTTCCTGCGCACCGCCATGACAATATAAACAACTGATCTGGTTTATGCCTGCGTGCACTTTATGCGAATAAAAGATAGGTTGCTCCGGCTCATAGTTCTGGTGACGGCCCAATCCTATGGCGCCTTGTATGGTATAATATCCGCCAACCAAAAATAACACAATGATCCCCAGCGCTATATACATCTTATTCCGGTAAAAAGGAACAGGTTCCGATGCAGGGATGCCCTCTTTATCATCGGTCATTTTCTTCAGGTTACTGTTTACCTGCAGCAGGGTGAGCGCTATAACTGCCAGTATAAGTGTAAGAACACCAAATAGTAAGGTATCGTCGCTTTTAGGCTCCGGCGCTGCTGTTTCCCCCGTCGCAGGCTTTGCACCACCACCGGGGCCGGCGGCAAAAGTGGTATTTACATAATCAACAATGGCATCTATCTCTCCTTCTGTGAGATCCGGAAAACCGGTCATCAATATCCCGTTGTGCGAATCTTTTAAGCCTTGCGTGTATGGATCATTGGCCATAAACGCGGCAGGATTATGGATCCATGCATATAGTTTCTTCCTGTCGCCCCAGGGGCCGCGGTCTTCCATTCCGCCCAAAGCAGGACCGGTAGAATTTTTAAAAACATTATGACATGCGGCGCATTTTGAATTAAAAATGGCCTTACCATCCTGCGCATTGGCTGTAGTAACCAAAAAAGAGAGGGAAAAAACAAACGCTGATCCAAATATTAGTTTCTTTACAGTTGATCGTTGGTAGCTCATTATATCCCGGAGTTTGTGTTGAGGTGAACATTTTCCCGTACGGCTGCAAAAATAGGCCAAGACGCTGACAAAATATTAACATTTCCGAAAAAAATTTTCCCTGTTGCGGCCTGGATTTCAGCGTTTTTCTACTACGGCTTATAAATTTTTGTCATGTTTTTGTAAGTTCGTTTACACTTTATATTTAGCTTATGTAAAATATTGGCCTTTCCCGCTTTTTATGCAATTTGCAGGTATTCATGCTCAGGCAACTTCAAAAGAAATGGGGCGTAAGCAATACGCAGTTTTTAGTGATACTGTGTGTATTTGCTATTACGGGAACCACTACAGCTTATATTACCGGGGTAATTACAACGTGGGCAGGCTTTACTGAAGATACTTTCTGGTTATGGAGATTTTTACTCCGTCTGGCCATTCTGATATTCGGCTACCAGGCCATTTTGCTGACAGTTGCATTTTTATTCGGGCAGTTCCCTTTTTTCTGGAAATATGAAAAGAAGATTTTGAAACGGATAGGAATAAAGGTGGAAGGGGTAAGGAGTAAGGCAGAGGGACACCACAATCAGAAATTTCAAACCTGCCTCGCCGGCAGGCAGGTCTCAAATATCAAATTACAAACGGTTCATATCGCCATTTTTGCCTCCGGAACCGGCAGCAACGCTCAAAAAATCATAGATCATTTCCGGGATGACCCTTCTGTTGCGGTAAGCCTGGTAGTAAGCAACAAGCCTGCAGCGGGGGTGCTGAACATTGCCGAAAGGGAAAATATCCCTTCGCTGAGCATTGAAAAAGAGCGCTTTTTCAGGGGGGATGCTTATGTGAGCGAATTGAAAACGAGGAATATACAATGGATCATTCTCGCTGGTTTTTTATGGAAGGTACCAACCTCCCTCATACATGCTTTCCCGGGCAGGATCATCAATATACACCCGGCCCTTTTACCGAAATATGGCGGGAAAGGCATGTACGGTCATTTTGTTCATGAGGCAGTGATCGGCGCCAAAGAAAAAGAAAGCGGTATCACCATACATTATGTAGACGAGCAATTTGACCACGGCAGGCACATCTTCCAGCTCAGTTGCCCCGTAAATGAAACGGATACGCCCGAAACCCTGGCCCAAAAAATACAGGTGCTGGAACATAAGCATTACCCGGAAGTGATAGCGGGGTTGATAAATGATAATTTGAAAATTGAGGGAATTTGAAAATGAGGGAATATTTTCTAAACGGCCGGCACCCGACACAGGAGGTCAGACCGTGCCTTGATTTCACCGTCTTTGCGGAATCTTTTATGCGGCGCTTCTGATTTAGAACTTACCGCTTCTGATTTTTCTGACCCGGCAGGCAGGGTTGGTGGTTGTTTTGGATTTTCCTGTATTCTTTCGGATTTCAAAATTCCCGGCTCCGGACTTTACTTACTTTAATTCACCAGCTTATCAATCTTCTCCGATAATTTCCTGTCTTTTTCCGTAACAATATCACCGGCATCGTGCGTATTCAGCCAGATCTCTACCTTGTTGTACACATTGGTCCATAAAGGATGGTGATCCATTTTTTCAGCTTCAAGCGCTACCCTTGTCATAAAAGCAAATGCTTCGGAAAAGTTTTTGAATTCAAACTTTTTATACAGTTGGTTGTTTTCTTCTTTCCACATGATG
>NZ_DAOMOZ010000339.1:0-3125 GCF_035444585.1 Agriterribacter sp. | reverse complement strand
GTTTTGCTCGGCACTCGCAACAGCGAAACCGGCTTTTAGCTGGTGCCGGTTAAAGACAGGTTGTGTAACTCCTCCCAGTAATCCATAGGCAAGAGAGCTTCCGTTGAACAACAGCGGTAATTTAAAAGCGTTCATTGCCAGGTAAGGCGTAAGGGTAACCGAAGGTAAAAAGGCTTTCCGGGCGGCTGTTACATTGGCATTGCTGGCTGCCAGCTCCAGCTCTGCCTGCTGTATGTCGGGGCGGCTTGTTCACAGATCGGCGGGTATCCCGGATGTGATCACCGGCGGCATTTGTTGTTGCCGTATGGGCAAGCCTCTCGGAACGGGTGTTTGTGCAAAACGGCCGAGGAGCATGTTCATTTCATTCTCAAGCTCAATAATGGCTAGCCGGGTTTCCTGCTCAAGACTGCGGGTATGTATCAAATGCGCGTTAAATTGCTGTACGGCCAGTGCGTTGGCGCGCCCGCCTTCCATTTGTGCCTCTACGATCTCCACCGCCCTTTCCTGTAATTTTATATTTCTGCGGATGATCTCCAGCCTGTTGTCTAAAGCCAGCAGCTCATAATAGTATGAAGCTACCTGGGTTACCAGTTGCGTGGTAACCCAGCGCCTTCCTTTTTCGGAGGCCAGCAGCGCATTATAGGCAGATCTTTTCTTCGCCTTCAGCTTTCCCCACAGGTCAATTTCCCAGGAGCTTTTTAACCCGAGAAAAAAATCACGGGCAGGGTCTGTTACTTTTTGATCTTCCGTAATATTCTGGGAAAGATTGGTATCAAAATTGCCTACGCCCGACATCGTATATTTACCGTATTTATCTACTGCTCCCGATACAAAGCCATCCAGGGAAGGGAGCCTCAGCCCTTTTTGCGCAAGCAGGTGAGCTCTCGCTATCATAATTTTTTCCACCGTGGTTTTGAGCATAAGGTTATTCTTTATTGCTGTGTCAATCAGCCCGAGGAGTACGGTGTCGCGAAAAAACTGCTCACGGCTGAGACTGCCTAAACTGGAACTATCGGCGCGACCGCTGTAACTGCCGGGCACGGGCGCAACCCGTTGTTGAACAACCGGCTGCCGGGTTACACAGGCAGGTACAATTATCAACAGGAAAGCATAAGCGCAAAACCGGATATACAATGCAGAGTTGATCTTTTTCATAAATGATATTCAATTATTCTTTTTAAATAGAGGCAGGGCACGGCTCAGACATTGCAGCGGACTTCCTGCAAGTTCCCTGTGTTATTCTTTTTCCTGCGCCACCTTAAATTTTAACGGCTCTACTTTGAGCTTCATTTTCTTTTTTAATCCTGATTTTTCCTCAATGCCTGCAAAAACAACATACAATCCCGGTATCAGGATGATCCCTAAAAGCGTTCCCGTAAGCATGCCGCCGGCGGCCGCCATGCCAATGGAACGATTGCCCAGTGCACCTGCCCCGGTTGCAATACAAAGAGGGATAAGCCCGGCTATAAAGGCAAAGGAGGTCATTAAAATGGGTCTTAACCTTGAGGCGGCTCCTGCTATCGCTCCTTCCAGTATGGATGATCCCAGCTTTTTTCGCTGGATGGCAAATTCCACAATAAGGATAGCGTTTTTACCCAGTAGCCCGATAAGCATTACCAGCGCTACCTGCGCATAAATATTGTTTTCCAGCCCTGCTAATTTCAACGACAGGAAAGACCCGAAAATTCCCGCAGGCAGCGAAAGGATAACAGGCAACGGCAGCAGGAAGCTTTCATATTGTGCAGCCAGGATAAGGTATACAAATACCAGACAGATAATAAAAATATAGATCGCCTGGTTACCCGACAGGATCTGTTCGCGGGTCATGCCCGACCATTCATAATCGAACCCTCTTGGCAACACTTCTTTGGCAGCGGCCTCTACGGCTTTAATGGCATCGCCACTGCTTTTCCCGTCTGCCGCGTCGCCGTTGATGAGCGCAGACGTATACATATTATAGCGGGTTAGCTGCTCGGGCCCGTATACCCTTTCCATTTTTATAAAGGTTGAAAAAGGGACCATTTCACCATCTTTATTTTTCAGGTACAGGTTAAGTATGTCTTCCGGACCGGAGCGATACTGGGGATAGGCCTGTACCATTACCTTGTACATTTGGCCAAACCGGATGAAATTGGTGGCATAATAGCTTCCCAGCAGCGTTTGCAGCGTATTCATGGCATTTTCAATGGTCACGCCCTTTTTTGCAGCCATGTCCTGGTCTACATGCACCATATACTGGGGGAAATTAGGATTGAAGCCGGTGAACGCATTGCTTACCGCACCCGATTTTTCTGCCGCGGCGATCACATCATTGGCTACTTTTTGCGTTTGCTGCAGATCTTCACTGCCGGTTTTGTCTAAAAGCCGGAACTCAAACCCGCTTGAATTACCAAAGCCCGGAACGGTTGGCGGCGGTAAAAATTCGATACTGGCATCGGTAATGTGTTTTGTTTTTTCTTCCAGTATTTTAATAAGGTCGTTCACGGACTCCGACCTTTCGTCCCAGCTTTTCATATTGATCATGGCCATGCCGTAGGAAGCGCCGGATACTTCGGTAACAAGACTGTAGCCCGCAAGGGTGGAAATATTGTCAATGGCATCCAGGTCTTGCGCGGCTTTCTGTACTTCATCCAGCACTTTACCGGTACGTTCAACAGTGGAGCCCGCGGGAGTAGTAACGTTTACATAGATCATGCCCTGGTCTTCGGTGGGAATAAAGCCCGACGGCAGCACGGCGCTGCTGCCCCATGTGGCCACAAAGAAAATGACCAGCAGTCCCATGGTAATTGCTTTTCTGCCTGCGATGTATTTTACCAGCCCCTGGTATTTTCCCTGTGTGCTGTCGTAAGCTTTATTGAAGCCGGCGAAGAAGCGCTGTAGCAGGTTTTTCTTTTTTCCCGGTGCGGAATGCCGCAGCATCAGGGCGCAGAGCGCCGGCGTAAGCGTTAAGGCATTGATACCCGATATTACAATGGCAATGGCAAGGGTTAGGGAGAATTGCCTGTAAAACACCCCCACCGGCCCTGTCAGGAACGCAACCGGCACAAAAACTGCCGACATTACCAGCGTAATGGCCAAAATAGCGCCGGTGATCTCTTTCATGGCGGCAATGGTGGCATCCATTG
>NZ_DAOMOZ010000338.1:0-3147 GCF_035444585.1 Agriterribacter sp. | reverse complement strand
TGGAGGTATTTTTACAGCAGCACTTGCCGATTTTATTGCTGCAATTACTAACCCATTTGCCAGTGCTTATTATGCATCCCCCGGTGCTGCTACAATCGAAAATGAAGTAATTGAATGGCTGAAGTGCGTGTTTTCTTTTCCTGAAAACGCTGTAGGGTGTTTGTCTTCAGGGGGCTCAATATCCACACTAATTGCATTTACGGCGGCAAGAGATAAATACAAAATTAAAAATGAGCTCATCCCTAAAAGCGTAGTTTATCTTAGCGGGCAGGTTCACCATTCTACCCAAAAGGCATTACGCATTATCGGACTTGAAGATGTAACCATTCGGTATATCCCCATAGACGACAGGCACAGAATTATATCAAACACTTTAAGCGGGTTAATAGAAAAAGATAAAGCCGATGGGCTTAATCCCTTTTTGATAGTAGCAACAGCAGGTACTACAGATACAGGAACAGTTGACCCGTTAGACGAAATCGCCGGTATAGCACAACAGCACAAGTTATGGTTTCACATAGATGCTGCTTACGGCGGTTTTTTTATTTTGACATCGAAGAAAGATTTATTTAAAGGAATTGAAAGAGCAGACTCATTGATTGTTGATCCTCATAAAGGGCTATTCTTACCGTATGGGGTAGGTGCCGTATTAATTAAGGACAGAAACGCCGCTCTGTATTCACACTATTATACCGCCAACTATATGCAGGACGGATACAATGAGGAATTACTAAAAAGCCCTGCTAATTTATCTCCCGAATTGACCAGGCATTTCAGAGGACTCCGGGTATGGCTGCCATTACAAATTCACGGCATAGAGCCGTTTGTTTCCTGCCTTGAAGAAAAATTGTTGCTGGTTAGATACTTTAGATATCAACTTGGCAAGCTTGGTTTTTGCCTTGGCCCTGAACCCGACCTGTCCGTTAGTTATTTCTGGTATCCGTTTAAATCTGATACAGATGAAAAGAACAGACAGTTGATGCGTAAAATACACCAGGATGGTTCTGTTTTTTTAAGCTCCTCAATGATCAATAACCGGTTTGTAATTCGTATAGCAATATTAGCATTCAGAACAAAGAAAGAAACGGTAGATGAGGCGATTGAAATGGTTGGCAGGTGCCTGGAACAAACAAATTAATACTGGTTAGAATAAATATTTTTTGTACCCATTATGTTTTTGCAATGCTGACGAATTACAGCATCATTGTTGTTCGGGGAAGACAGGTGAAATAAAAATCCGAGGTTGTCTCAAAAGGCCGGTATAGAAAATATGCCACAAAGACACCAATACACAAAGTCCTGATCTTCAGATTTTATTTTCTTCGTGTTCCTGCCGGCAGGCAGGTTAGTGCCTTAGTGGCAAAACATAACTTTTGAGACAACCCCGGACTGAAATAAATGTCTGCCGGATATATTAATATCCGGCGTTCTGTATCAGGTAATCTGGCAGGTTAGATGCCCCGTCTATTGCATTTTGCGGAATGGGAAAAATGCGTTTCTGAGGATCGGAATTGGTTTTCTCTGTCCATGTGCCTTCATATTTTCCAAAACGGATCATATCGGTACGGCAAACGTTTTCCCAATACAACTCAAACCCTCTCTCGCGATACAATAGATCCAGGTTTATTTCTGTTAAAGCCGGCGGCACCACTCTGGCAGTCCTGGAGGCGCGAACGGTGTTCACGTCTGCCAGCGCTTCTGCTTCGCCACCGCCTTTTCGTAACCTGGCTTCTGCCCGCATCAGGTAAATGTCTGCCAGGCGAAGGATCACAATATCATGCTCCCCGAAATTACGACCGCTTACAGATCCTCGGCTGAACTCGTATTTTTCAACACGGTAACCATTGTTGTAATTGCTTCCTGCAACGGTAAAATCTATGTTTTCCGTAAAAAATACAGGCAGGTCGGGACGGTTACGGGTATTGTTGTACAGCTTGCCCACTTTCATATCTCCGTTAGGGCATGTTTCAAACGCACCTCCCGTTCTTATCAGCCCGTATTGCTGCCCTCTTAATATACCACGGTCAATGTGAAAATCATCTCCCGGGATGCAGGTTGTTGTAGTATCGAGATTCCGCTTAAAGAACCTGCCATCCATTTCCGCCGGATCATTGGGCGCATAGGCCTGTGCCCAGGTTTGATAAAAGTCGGAGGTAATGCCGGGTCCATCGGTGCCGTTTGCGCCCGGATAGGCAGCGAGCGGGAACTGATCTCCGGAAAGAGAAAAATATGCCATGCGGTTGTGCCCGTTGAGATCTGCCCTTTGGTCAACCGCAAAGATCAACTCTTTATTGGTATGATTGGCGTCGTCAAATATTTCAAAATACTCCGGCGACAATACAAATTTCCCTGAATTGATGATCTGGTCGCAGTATTGGATCACCTTGTCCATATCTTCACCCGTAAAATTAAATGACCCATAGATGTCCCTGTAAACCGCAGCCTGTAAATGCAATCTTGCCAGCAATCCCCATACTGCAGCTTTGGTAATCCTGCCCGGACCGGTATCATCACGAACGATGGGTTCAATGGCCAGCAATTCCGATTTAATGTATTCTACAGCATCGTTCCCTCTCAAAATTACGGAGTTGGTCTGGGGGTCGTCTTTTTGAAAAGCTATTCCGAATAAGTCGAGGCAAAGCAGGTTATAATAAGCACGCATTCCTCTTGCTTCGGCTAAAAAAAGCTGGGCATTGGGATCGGTGCTGGAAGGTAGTGCATTGATCGCCAGTATAGAGCGCGAAATGCCTTGTGTTAAGTTATTCCAAACATTCCTTACGTTGGGGTCGGCACTGGTAGTTTCATGCTTGTGCAATGAAATATAAATACCATTATCTCCCCAATCCGTACCTCCCCTGTATGGCAATATGGCCTGATCTGTAGAAATTTGCTGTAAGGCAAAATACTGAGTGTGCTGAAAGAGCCCCGGTAAAATCGCATATACAGGAGCGATCAGCCCTTCGGCTACTTCCTTTTCGGTAGAGCCGGTACTGGAAGTTTCATCTAACACCCGTTCATGCAGTTTGGTGCAGCTACCCGCAACAGTTGCCACCGTATATAATGACAGTATATAAAATATCTTCTTAATCATAAACAATCAGATTTTAGAATGATAGATTTAATCCAAAAATTATTGACCGCGCTTTC
>NZ_DAOMOZ010000337.1:0-3148 GCF_035444585.1 Agriterribacter sp. | reverse complement strand
TTTACAGGAGAAGGCAATTCCCTGTTCTGGCACCTGATCATAATGATGGCAACATTTTCTGTGCTGTTCCTGGCCGCTTATTTTATAAACAGAAAGCAGATACCTGTAATTCACAAAGAAGAAGATATTTCCTCCAGGGAATTCTGGATGTTCGTAGGAGCGTTGGTATTGCTTATTTCCGCGGTTTACATTTCTTTCTTTACTTCACTGCCGGTGATCAATAAAATTTTCGGTACGCATAAGGCCATTGGTGAAGATCCCGAATATGTATACAACCGGGTAATGGTCCTGATCGCGGTAGTAATTGGCTTGCTAACCGCTATTACGCAGTACCTCAAATATAAAAAAACGCCCCGCTCCTTTTGGGTAAAGAAGATCATTAGACCAACTATTGTGGCTCTTATTATTTCTGTTCTTGTGAGTGTGCTGGGCAATATAAACTACAATAAATATGGCATTGGTTACCTGGGTGCTATTCACCTGGCTATTTTTTCGGCTACCTATGCCGTTGTTGCCAATGCCATGTATATATGGACAGGCGCAAAAGGAAAATTAAGCCTGGCGGGAGGAGCTATCACCCATCTGGGGTTTGGCATAATGCTGGTAGGTATCCTGATCTCTTCTTCAAAAAAGGAGGTCATTTCCATTAACCGCACAGGCATTATGATACCGGGATTAAAAGATCCTAAAGGCCGCGATGACAGCGGTTTGGAAAACATTACCCTTATTATGGGCGTACCCACTCCTATGGGTAAATACATGGTAACTTATGTAGCAGATTCGTCTCACCCGGTAGATGAAAAAATGTATTTTAAGGTAAATTATGAGCGCAAGGATGAGTCTACCGGTAAAGTGTTGGAAAATTTTAATTTATATCCCAATGCTTTCCTGATGAAAGCGGAAGAGGGAAAAACTGCCCTGTCGGCTAACCCGGATTCCCGCCATTACTGGCATAAGGACGTATTTACTTTTATTACCTCCATGCCCGACCCTGAAAGTATAAAAGACACGGCAACATTCAGGGATCATCCTGTACAGCAGGGAGATACGGTTTTTTATTCCAATGGATATATTGTTGTTGACCAGGTAATTGAAGCCAATAAAAACACCAATAAAGACCTCCCCCTGGTAGACAGCGCCTGGCTGACGGACGTAACGGTGCACAGCAACGATGGTAGGACCTATAAAGCGCAGCCTGCATTGTTTTCAAAAGATAACGCACCCATCGCAAAAAGGGATACCGTAATGTCCCAAAATCTTGTGCTGCAGGTAAATAAGATAGGGAATGCCATTGCGTTGGGCGTAAAAGAGTCTAATGCGATCATGAAATACATTACTTTAAAAGCCTTCCAGTTCCCTTTTATCAATATCCTTTGGTTAGGGATCGTTGTTATGTCTGCAGGTTTTTTCATAAGCATGTGGCACCGGTTCAAAAAAGACAGTTAATCCACACAAATTTTTTAACATACCGGCAGCGGTTATGTCGGGTTTTCTGTCTAACACGTATTAAATGTGATGCAAAACCGTTAATATAGTAATTTGTAGGTCATGACAGGCCGCAGGCGATCATATTATTTATTAATCATTTCTGTACTCTGCTGGGCATTATCGGGTTCAGTTGCTCAATCGCAAACCCACCCCGGCATCAGTGATACCATTGTTGTACCGGCTATTATTTACAAAGGCGACACCCTGTCGTATAAAGAAATGCCGGAAGTATATATTTACTTAGAGTTATCTGCCGCGGGAAGACGGGCTCACCGCGAATGGACGAGGCTACGCAATGCGGTATATGTTACTTATCCTTATGCCAAAAAGGCCGGCGCCGTATTTAATGATATCAATGCACATTTGGTAAATATACCGAACAAAGAAAAGAGAAAGGCTTATGTAAAAAGCCGTGAAAAAGACCTGCGCAATGAATTTACACAACCGCTTACCAACTTATCGGTTTACCAGGGTAAAGTATTAATGAAACTCATAGCCCGGGAAACGGGCAATACCTGCTACGAGATCATCCACGATTATAAGGGAAGCTTTTCTGCAGGGTTCTGGCAAAGCGTAGCCTGGATCTTCGGCAGCAGCCTCAAGCAAACCTACAACGCCCGGGCCGATGACGCCCAGATTGAAGATATTGTAATAGAGGTAAGACGGATGTACGGGCTGTATTAAATGGTGAGAGGTGAAAAGTAAGAAGTGAAATTCACCG
Source organism: Agriterribacter sp. (assembly GCF_035444585.1). Taxonomy (GTDB): domain Bacteria; phylum Bacteroidota; class Bacteroidia; order Chitinophagales; family Chitinophagaceae; genus Agriterribacter. Next base: position 939 of record NZ_DAOMOZ010000337.1, on the reverse strand, counting down.
TTGATTAATTGCCTGTTCGCAAAATGGGTATGTATAGGGTTTGGGACTTTATAGTTTTTGGTTTAATGCTGTACACCCTTCGGATTTCGAATTTTAGATTTCGAACTTTGTATCTTTATTTGGTTCTCGGTGCTTTGTGTTCAGACGCGGTGCTGACCCTCCTTGCGCCGGGTGCCGACCGCATCTTCGGATTTCGGATTTTAATCATCACACCATCATATCCACAAACTCATTCACCGGCAAAGCTGTAAGGGTTTTATAGTCAAGCGATGCATGCAAGATCGTTTGCTGCTGTTTTGCCGAAAATTTACGGGCCAGGTTGGTTTTGAATTTTTCTACCAGTAGAGGTATACCCTCTTCCCGGCGGCGCTTATGCCCTATCGGGTATTCAACAATCACTTCAGGCAAAAACGTTCCGTCGTTCAGTTCTACTGTTAAAGCATTGGCAATAGACCGCTTTTCGGGATCGTGGTAATCTTTGGTGAACTGAACATCTTCCACAGTCACCATTTTATCACGCAATGGGTCAATGCGTGAATCTGAAGCAATATCGTCCTCATAATCTGCGGCGGTTAAACGGCCGAAGATCAATGGAACGGCTATCATATATTGGATGCAATGATCGCGGTCGGCAGGGTTGTGCAAGGGACCTTTTTTGTCGATGATGCGGATGGCGGCCTCATGGGTTCGGATGCTGATCTTTTTGATATCATCGGTTGTTTTTCCGAGCGATTGCAACCGGTTGTGCAAAGTCATTGCCGCTTCTACCGCTGTTTGTGAATGAAATTCAGCGGGAAAGGATATTTTAAACAATACATTTTCCATAACATAAGAGCCATAATCGCGCTGGAATTTAAATTCATTTCCTTTGAAAAGCACATCATAGAATCCCCATGTTTTAGCGCTCAGTACGGAGGGATAACCCATTTCGCCTGTTTT
>NZ_DAOMOZ010000336.1:0-3179 GCF_035444585.1 Agriterribacter sp. | reverse complement strand
CTGGGCATTATGATCAATAATCTTTTTGTGGCATTTGGTTATTTTGCACAGGGACTTTTGCTCTGCATTCCACTCATCATTTCTTTACTTACCGAAGGCGTTCGGCTGGGCGCATTTGAACAAATGTTTTTTGCAAAAGGCCTGGGTATGCAATCTGTGCTGACTGTTTTCATCCACGGCACACTGGAAATATCGGCTATTGTAATTGCAGGAGCTGCCGGTATAGTATTGGGTAAGGGCTGGATGTTCCCCGGAACAGGTAAAAGAATAGACGCATTTATGCGGGGAGCCAAAGATGGCGTTATTATATTGGCCAGCCTTATACCGGTTTTTATGGTGGCTGCATTTTTTGAAGGATTCATCACCCGCTATTATACGATGCCCTGGTGGCTAAGCGGCTCCATTTTACTGATCTCTGCTTCCTACATCGCCTGGTACTATATTATTTACCCGGTGCGTTTGCAAAAGCGCATGTCGGCCAGGCGGCAAAACCTTATAATGTGATCCGACGCATATATATATACATTTCCCTTTCTGTTTGTATACATCTTTCTGCAACTGCTGCTGGCTATGGACAGGGATTTGGAGACAGCACCGGGGCAGCAGAACAGGAAGACAGTATAGAAGCGAGGTTGGACAGCCTGAGCGGATATCTTTCCGGCAATGAATATGATGAGCCTTACCAGGATACATTATATTTTTCGGGTAAGGAGCATCCCGGATCATTATACGATTCATCACCTGTAAAAAACAGGTTTGTTCCCGACTCCATTACCCAAAACCTGAAGAACGATAATGCTTTCTGGTATGCTAATGAAGACAGGCATGTACAAAACAAAAAGATCGAAAGCAATTCTTTTTGGGAAAAATTCTGGGAAGCCGTTTTTACGATGCTCCGTTCCCCCCTGTTCAGGCAGATCATGTGGATGCTTATGATCACATTATTTGCGGCTGCAGTTATCTGGTTCCTTGTTCAGAACAAAATGAATATTTTCGGTTCAGGCAAAAAGGTTATATTGCCTGTGCATGCAGAGAAAGATGATGCTGATAACATATTTACCGCCAACCTCCGGGAAGCCGCGGTTAAGGCGGCGGAGAAAGGAGACTATCGGCTGGCCATCCGTTTTTCTTACCTGCAACTGCTTAAAACATTTTCTGAAAATAGGCTGATCAGCTATGGCACCGATACCACCAACAGCCAATACCTGGATCAATTGTATTCACAGCCCTGCTATAAAGATTTTTTTAATGTTACCCGCAGCTATGAATACGCATGGTACGGCGAAATGCCGGTAACCCGGCAACAATATGAAACTGTTCTGAACGATTTTTCCTCACTGTACCAAAAAGCAGGCTTACCCGTTTGAAAAAAGCAATACCATACCTGTTAGGCGGCTTATTGCTTTTACTGCTGCTGGCATTGCTGGCAGGGGAAAATAAAAAGAATTTCGACCACAGGATCACATTAAATAAAAATGATAAGATCCCCTACGGAAGCTATGTAGCCTACCAGGGTCTTTCACATATATTTCCATATGCAAAAATAACCATCAACAAAAAAGCGCCGGGTTATTGGGATGAAACCGTATTGGATTATAGCGCCGGTAAACAGGCCATAATCATTATTTGTAAGGATTTTAATGCAAGCAGTGATGAATTGACCGAATTGTTTCATTTTGTTGGCAGGGGCAATGACGTGCTGATATCATCGTACGACCTGAGCAATGATGCACAGCATTTTTTTCATTTGAATCTAAGTTATGCAGATGCAGGCTTCCCGGTGTTTGATAATTACAGCGAACTGGATACCCTGCATTTAGGATTGACACATCCCCCGTTCTCGAAAACAGATAATCAGTATGGTTATCCCGGGAGAAAATTCAATTCATGGTTCAATACCGTTGATTCTTCCATGTCGTACGTGCTGGGTACATCGGGCGGGAACAGAGCTTCATACATTCGCTTGCGTGTAGGAGATGGCAGCTTTTTTATACACACTGCGCCGCTCGCATTCAGTAACTATTTTTTGCTGCATAAGCAAAACATGGGTTATTACAGCCAGTTGCTCTCGGCCATGGATGCAGGAGCCTCAACTGTGGCATGGGATGAATATTACCTGCATAAGCCACAAAACAGCGGTCAAAAAAAACCATCTCCACTCCGCGTATTGATGGAACAGCCTGCGTTTCGCATGGCTTTACTAACGGCGCTTGCAGGACTGTTTTTGTTTGTGCTGCTTGGCGTTAAAAGAAACCAGCGCATGATCCCTGTTATTGCCGCACCTAAAAACGATTCACTTGATTTTGTAAAAACCATCGGCCGCTTATATTTTCAAAAGCGGGACAATAAAAACCTATGCCGGAAAATGATCGTTTATTTTACGGAGCATGTTCACAGTCATTTTAATATGACTTCAGGAAATATGGATGCGGACTTTGTTACACGGCTTTCGCAAAAATCGGGTTGCGATGCGCATACCATTCAGGCTGTAACAGATTATATTCGCTTTATACAGGAAGCACCTGCTGTTCACGACCGGCAGGTGGCTGAATTTTATCAACTATTAGAACGCTTTTATAAAACTACTTAGCATGGAAGAAAATGTATTTGAGCCCCGGACAGATCTTTCGCAACTGCATGAAGCTGTAGCGCAAATGCGCGGTGAGATAGGCAGGGTAATTGTTGGACAGCACGAAATGGTGAAATTAATTATGGCTGCGCTCCTTGCCGACGGGCATGTGCTGATAGAAGGGGTTCCGGGGGTGGCCAAAACATTAACCGCAAGGCTGGTGGCCAAATGTATTGCATTGCATTTTTCACGTATACAGTTTACGCCCGATCTGATGCCATCCGATGTACTGGGCACTTCTGTTTTCGATCCAAAAGAAGGCGGCTTCCAGTTTAAACGCGGGCCTGTTTTCGGCAATATTGTTCTGGTTGATGAAATTAACCGTGCGCCGGCTAAAACGCAGGCGGCATTGTTTGAAGTGATGGAAGAAAAGCAGGTAACGGTAGACGGGTACTCGCATCCTATGGAAAAACCATTTATGGTGCTGGCTACACAAAACCCGGTAGAGCAGGAAGGCACCTATCGTTTGCCTGAAGCTCAGTTAGACCGGTTCCTTTTTAAAATAACCGTTCCCTACCCTACCGAAGAAGAGGAGATCGCCATATTGAAC
>NZ_DAOMOZ010000335.1:0-3222 GCF_035444585.1 Agriterribacter sp. | reverse complement strand
CTGCACGTATCAAAGAAAAATTCGGCGGCAAACGGCATATGATCATAGGCCGTACTGCCAATATTACGGTTCCTTTTACCGACCAGGGAAGAGCCAGCTGCCAGTACCGCAACAAGTGCTGGCTGGGATGCCCTTTCGGTGCGTATTTCAGCACACAATCCTCTACGCTGCCGGCGGCTGTGAAAACAGGCAATCTTACGCTCCGCCCCTGGAGCATTGTTACAAAAATTTTATACGATAAAGATAAAAAAAGGGCAACCGGTGTTGAAGTGCTTGATGGTGAAAACAACAAGACCTATACCTACAATGCCAGAATTATTTTCCTGAACGCTTCTGCATTGAACAGCGCATGGATATTGATGAATTCCGCTACCGATATATGGCCCAACGGACTGGGCAGCAGCAGTGGTGAACTGGGGCATAATGTAATGGACCATCACCTGGGTGTGGGCGCCGGAGGCCAGGTAGAGGGCTATGAAGATCAATATTATTTTGGACGCCGTGCCAATGGCGTATACATTCCGCGATACCGCAATTTCTTTGGTGATAAAAGAGACTACCTGCGGGGCTTTGGATACGAGGGCGGCGGAAGCCGGGGCGGTTACAACCGTTCGGCAGAAGAGATATCTATTGGCGCTGATCTTAAAGACGCGCTTACTGAACCCGGAAGCTGGTCAATGTATATAGGCGGCTTTGGCGAAACATTGCCTTACCACGAAATCAGGATATACATTGATAAAAATACTTACTCCGACAAGCTGGAGCAGTTTAACGATCCCGTAACGGGTAAAGACCTGGGCATGCGCCCGGTGCCTGATAAAAATGGCAAACAGCGCCTGGATAAATGGGGGCTTCCGGTACTGGCTTTTGATGTAGAATACAAGGAGAACGAAAAGAAAATGCGTAAAGACATGCTGAACGACGCCATTGAAATGCTGGAAGCGGCAGGCGTTAAAAATGTACAGGGACGCGATGGCGACGGTACATTGGGAAGAGGCATACACGAAATGGGAACGGCGCGTATGGGTAAAGACCCCAAAACCTCGGTGTTGAATAAATTTAACCAGGTATGGGATGCACCCAATCTATTTGTTACCGACGGGGCATTTATGACATCCGCCTCATGTGTAAATCCATCACTCGGTTATATGGCTTTTACGGCCCGGGCAGCAGACCATGCAGCGAGCGAATTGAAAAAAAGAAATCTTTAGTACGAAAAGACAAACCTAAAACGATTTTATATATCATGCCAAACGACAGTACCCGTATCAACAATAAAGCCGTAGCTCAAAATACATATGATGCCATAGTGGTAGGTTCCGGCATCAGCGGCGGATGGGCCGCCAAAGAACTTTGTGAAAAAGGATTAAAGACCCTTGTGCTGGAAAGAGGAAGGAATGTAGAACACATTAAAGATTATACAGGCGCCACACTTAACCCATGGGAACTGAAACATCATGGCAGCCGTACACAGCAGGATAAAAAAGACAGTCCTATTCAAAGCAAATGCTACGCCTACAACGAGGTGTCGAAGCATTTTTTTGTAAATGACAAAGAGAATCCCTATAACCAGGTGAAGCCGTTTGACTGGATAAGGGGTTACCATGTTGGCGGAAGGTCTTTAACCTGGGGCAGGCAGTGTTACCGCTGGAGCGATATAGATTTTGAAGCCAACGCCAAAGATGGTCATGGTGTGGATTGGCCCATACGTTATAAAGATATTGCCCCCTGGTACGATTATGTTGAGCCTTTTGTAGGTATAAGCGGGTCAGTTGAAAGGCTCCCGCAATTACCTGATGGAAAATTTTTGCCTCCTATGGAAATGAACTGCCTGGAAAAGCATGTAGCGGAAAGAATTAAAAAAGAATTTTCGGATGGCAGGAGAATGATCATTGGCCGGTCGGCCAACCACACGCAAAAAGTGGGCGACCGCGGTCCATGCCAGTATAGAAACAAGTGCCATGAAGGTTGTCCCTTCGGCGGCTATTTCAGCAGCAACTCGGCAACGCTTCCCGCGGCAAAAAAAACAGGCAACCTCACGCTCCGGCCTTTCTCGATTGTTACAGAAGTAATTTATGATAAAGAAAGCAGGCGCGCCAAAGGTATCCGGATCATAGATGCCGAAACCATGAATACTGAAGAATATTTTGCAAAAATAATTTTCCTTAACGCATCCACCTTAGGTACAGCAACCATTTTACTTCATTCTGTATCCGATGCTTTTCCAAATGGTTTGGGCAACAGCAGCGAACAGGTAGGCCATAATTTGATGGATCATCATTATGGCGTTGGCGCCAGCGGATCGTTTGACGGATTCCCGGATCAGTATACCTATGGCAGACGGCCGAACGGCATTTATATTCCACGGTTCCGCAACATCAGCGAAAAAACAAAACGAAGCGATTATGTGAGAGGTTTCGGCTTCCAGGGCGGCGCTTCCAGGGGCAGGCCATGGAGTGCCGATGGGGTGGGGGAAGAACTAAAAGAGCAATTGCTGGAGCCCGGCAACTGGGGCATGGGTATTGGCTCATGGGGAGAACATTTACCCTATTATGAAAATAAAGCAACCCTCAGCAAAGATAAAAAAGACAAATGGGGGATGCCTACGCTGGATATAGATTGCGAATTCAAGACCAATGAGCTGGCCATGCGCAAAGACATGATGAACAGTGCTGCGGAGATGCTGGAAAAGGCCGGCTTAAAAAATGTAAATACCTACGACAGCATGCCTGCACCGGGTTTCTGCATTCACGAAATGGGTACCGCCCGGATGGGACGCGATCCCAAAACATCTGTACTGAACGGCTTTAACCAGATGCACGAAGTAAAAAACGTATTTATCACCGACGGTGCCTGCATGGCATCCTCGGCCTGCCAGAACCCGTCCATAACCTATATGGCATTAACGGCAAGAGCAGCGGATCATGCAGTAAAAGAGATGAAGAAGGGGAATATTTAATGTGGAGATGAACGCGGTCGGTACGCAACGAAGGAAGCGTCAGACCGCAGATGAAAGCATCAAGAACCGGATCACAAAACCCGGATATTTAAAATTTGAAATCCGAAGCAGCCCTATCTGAAAGCCGAGAGCCAAAAGCTAAACAAATAAATTATTTTTGATTACTTAAAATATCAATCATGAACAGACGCGAAGCCTTATCGAGAGTTGCGCTCATACTGGGCGGCACCGTGGTAGGAGCCACTGCTTTTTTGGAAGGATGC
>NZ_DAOMOZ010000334.1:0-3277 GCF_035444585.1 Agriterribacter sp. | reverse complement strand
GGTCGCGGGTTCGAGTCCCGTCCGGTCCGCTTTTTAACTCCATAAGTCGCTGTTTTGCAGCGACTTATTTGTTTTTGGTCTCAATTCTGGCCTATAAATTTTTGTCATTCCCATTAACTTAATGCAACTTTTAACTTTAATGTAAAGAGGGTATATAAAGTTAAACAATTAAGAATTATAGCGCATCAACTAAAGCAAAATGCAGTACCTCTATTGATCCTGCATCTTTCGCTATTCGTTGTTACCAACCCTCTTTTCCTGTAACAATTCCTGTATGTCATTCCGAAGAAAATGTATCCAGAGCAAAGCTATCCAGTAGTTCATTCAACTTTTTTTCCCTGGAATTCAACATCTGAAAAGAGTAACCTGCTTGCTTTTCAAACATAGCGGCTTTTTTTTGATGACGGTATTGCCGGTATTCGTCTATGGTGTTTACAAAGCTGAGCTTATAGCATATGAAAATGCTTAATATTGCTGCAAATGGAAGCAGCTTTAATTTTTGGCTATATGAAAACTGGAAATTATCAAACAACTATTTGACTTAGGTAATCTGTTTGATCAAATACAAAATCTGGAACAGGTTGCACTTGGCTTTTCAGCGTTTGCAAAACAAGAAATGGCTTACCGGAGTTTGGATATACAGCCGGATGATATTCTCAAAGACACCATTGATACTTGCAGGATAATATGCTTTCGGGAGCGCAACCGGCAGGAACCCGACAAATCCCATTTTGCTGAACTGCAAAACGGGATACGAAGTTTTGGGAATTTTCTGATTTCCGGGCGGCTTACCATTGATGAAGCCGTAACTGCTGCATCTAAAGTGGCTTATCTCTGCGCAAGATTATTGTCTGATGATTTTACCGCATTAGAAAAATATAATGGAGAAGATATTCAACAGCTTGAAATTAAGAATCAGCATATGTCCAGCTGGTAATTACATTACCTTTTCCAGCCGCGCCAATTTTTATGCCGGTACTCTGATATATATAGAAGCAGGTATACAACAAAGTCATCAGAAATAATTAATAAAGATCAACGATCCTCAACTTATTAAACCGTTTAGTAAATTAAGTCTTGCAAAGCTCCCGCTTTTTATTTGTGTAAACCCAATGTAAAGTCACTGCCACCGGATGCGTCTACACACTGTACCTGTGCCCCGCATCCTGTTCCTGCATGTGCATCTTATTGTATTTATTCCTGTATTCGATGGGGGTGAGCCCGGTTATTTTTTTGAAGAGATCCCTGAATGCTTTTGTATCGGTATATCCCACATCGTACATTACTTCCGCTACATTTTTATGACTTGCTTCAAAGCTCCGCTTGGCGGCTTCAATCCTTACCCTTTGCATGTATTCGATAGGTGTATTATTGGTAGCCTGCCTGAACTTTCTTTCAAAGCTCCGGCGGCTGGTATTTACCATGTCCGCCAGCTCATCTACCGTAATTTTTCCCTGGAAGTTTTCTTCAATAAATTGCTGTACCCGCAGCATGTCCTTATCGTTATGGTCTTTTTGCCCCGTAAAAATGGTGAAGGCCGCCTGGCTGTTCCTGTCTATGTCAATAGCAAAATATTTTGCAGTAGTGATGGCTGTGCTGCGGTCGGTGTACTTTTCCAGGAGATAGAGCAGCAGGTTCCACAGCGAGTTGGCGCCACCGCTTGAATACAATCGTCCTTCGTCGGTGATCACGGCGCCGTCAACAATTTCCACTTCCGGGAATCTTTGCCGGAACAAATTATAATAGGCCCAGTGCGTGGAGCATTTTCTGCCGTTTGCCAAACCGGTTTCGGCCAGCAGGAAAGCACCGATACACAGGCTCGCCACCTCGCTTCCGCTCCTGTACATTTGTTGTATCCATGGTATTGCCCGGGCATTCGCTTTAATGGCATGTTCAATATCTCCATACAGGGCAGGAAGGATCACCACATCGGTTTTGGTTACCTCTTTTAATATCCTGTCAATCTTAATGACGTACTCCCCGTCGTTGGTACTAACTGTTTTTTTCAATGCCACATATTCCACATCAAACAAAGGCATTTTACCCGAGGCTTTTAAAAATTCATTGGCCGTTTTAAATGTCCGGTATGCCGGTGTAACGGCTTCTATTACGGCACTTTCAGGAACATATACCGATATTTTTTTCATTTGCTTATTTTAAATAAAGCTACAAAATAATATTGGCGCGATCGCCCCCTTAAATTGGCGTTTAACCACAGCTTGTTTTTTGAGCGTTGATAGCATCTTTGTGCCGTCAATGCTATTATTCAAATATTAACGTCACTACAATGAAAAAGAATCAAACACTTTACTGGATACCAACATCCCGGAAAAACAAGTCCCAGTACCGGCAATTGTCGCATGCGTAATGAAAAAGCTTAGTCCCTATTTTACGTTCAACGGGAATTGCCGTGAAGCGATGAAGTTCTACCAGAAATGCCTTGGCGGTGAGTTGCATTTTCAAACGGCAGCCGAAATGCCCGTACCGGAAAAAATGCCTGCAAAAATGAAAAAGATCATTGTGCACGCTTCGCTGGTCTCGGAAAGCTTCGTGCTCATGGGGTCCGACATGGTGGATGACCAGGGCCTGATAAAAGGCAATGCCGTTTCTGTTTCCATACACTTTTCTACCGAAAAGGAATTAAGGAACTGTTACAAAAAACTATCTTTCGGTGCATTGCAAACATACCCGGCGCAGCATAATTTTTACGGCATGTTGTTTGGTTCCCTTACAGACAGGTATGGCAATCAGTGGCTGCTTGATTGCTCAACGGGCCGGTAAAAGCAGTTATCACACAAATTTTTAAACACTTAAACACAATACAATGGCAAAGCTCAATCCTTATTTAAATTTTAACGGCAGGTGTACCGAAGCGATGAATTTCTACAAGGGCATTTTTGGGGGAGACCTCCAGCTGATGCTGGCGGGAGATCCGCCTGCCAAAGACCAGATGCCTCCCGAAATGCATAACCAGGTAATGCATTCGCATTTAAAAAGCAATTTCATTGAGATCATGGGATCAGACATGGCGCCGACGAAACCCGTAGAAGGCAACACCGTGTACCTGGCGCTGATCTGCGAAAACGAAGATGAGTTGAATGATTATTACAACAAGCTTTCTGAAGGCGGGACAGTGGAGCAACCGCTCACCAAAGCATTTTTCGGGTGGTTCGGCTCGCTGGAAGATAAATTCGGCAAGCACTGGATGTTGCAGGGGTGAGAAAGTGGTAAGTAGTAAGAGGTAAGTAAGGAATACAGATTGCAAGTTTCAGGTTAC
>NZ_DAOMOZ010000333.1:0-3307 GCF_035444585.1 Agriterribacter sp. | reverse complement strand
CGGCAGCCCGGTAAAGCCGATATAGCGCGCCTTACCGCTTTCTTTTACTTTAAGTGCTGCGGGTATGGCCTCGTTGAGCAGTTGCTCTTCGGTGCCAAATTCTATGTCGTGGATCTGCAGCAGGTCTACATGATCCGTTCTTAACCTTTTCAGGGATTCATCAATACTGCTAAGCACCCGCTGATATGAAAAATCAAAGTGAGTGGCATACCTGCAGCATTTGGTAGCCAGTATGATATTCTGTCTTTTTCCTTCCAGCGCCTTCCCCAGCCTGGTTTCGGCAAGGGTATCCCCGTAAAAGGGTGCTACGTCAAAAAAATTGATACCGTTATCTATGGCATAATGTATAGCGTTTATACCTTCCTGTTCTTCCACAGGCTCAAAAACATTGCCTACCGGCGATACGCCAAATCCCAGTGCCGATATGCTTAAAGCCGTTTTACCGAGGATGCGGTATTGCATGATGATCTTAAATTGAAAGATGCGTAATTGTTTCCTGTTCCGGTGTTTATCGGGAATGTTGCCGTCCCGGTTCGTGGCTTCACGAAACGGAAGTTGAAAAGCTGAGGCTGTCTCAAAAGTTATGTTTTGCCAGTAAGACACTAAAACACGAAGAAAATGAAATCTGAAGATCAGGGCTTTGTGGCTTAGTGTCTTTGTGGCATATCTTCCATACCGGCCTTTTGAGACAGCCCCAGGATATTGACCTGGCATTGGTTATTCAGCGGCTGGCAAGTTACAAACTGATTTTGATTTTACCTGAAAATGACGCAACGTCATTGATTTGTAAAATAAAAATAATAAAAGTAATTAAATACTTTTATTATAAAAAAAGTTTAGCTTTGCGCTATAATTAAATTTTAAAACAGTACCGACATGGATACCATTACAGAGAACATATTGAATGTAACCCTGCTGGAACCCCGGCAAAAGCATCCTACCATTTTTGCAAGGTTCGATGAACTGGAAGAGGGAGAAAGTCTTACCATTCACAACGACCATGATCCCAAACCCCTTTATTACCAGTTGCTTGGGGAAAGAGGCGATATTTTTACATGGGAATACCTGGAGCAGGGTCCCGCATGGTGGAAAATACGCATCAGCAAACGCGTTACCGGCGAAAGCGATGAAACACTGGGAGAAATTGCGGCTAAAGATCTGCGTAAGGCCGAGGTATTTAAAAAATATGGGTTAGACTTTTGCTGTGGCGGCAAGCAAACAGTGAAAGAAGCCTGTGCGGAAAAAGGTATTGATGTGACCAAAGTGGAGAAAGAGCTGCAGGAGGCGGATAAAAATCCTACCGCACGCCCTTTACCCTATAATGACTGGGGGCTTGATTTCCTGGCAGACTATATTGTAAATACACATCACAGCTATATACGCAAAACATTACCCGACATAAGAGCTTATGCTTCAAAGGTTGCACAGGTACATGGCGCGTATCATCCGGAACTGATCCCCATCCAGCAACTGGTAGAGGAAGTGAATAAAGAGCTGAGCGAGCACCTGGTGAAGGAGGAAAAAATATTATTTCCCTTTATCAAGGAACTGGTAATGGCAAAAGACAGGAGCCAGTCGCCGCGGGCGGTGCAGTTTGGCAGTGTGCAGAATCCCATACATATGATGGAGGCTGAACATGAAACAGCCGGCAGGTGTATGGAAGAGATCAGGACGCTCAGCAATAATTATGCACTTCCCGGAGATGCCTGTGCCAGCTACAGCCTGCTGTTTAAAATGCTGGATGATTTTGAGGAAGACCTGCATATTCATGTGCATCTCGAAAACAATATACTGTTTCCCAAGGCAATAGCACTGGAAAAGCGCCTGAATCCATGAAAAGCCCTGATCCCTCCATCTGAGCCGCCATCAGACCCGGTGTTGTATTTTCCGGATTGATATTTTGGTTTGGTGATTTATGGAAAATACGGGTCTGAATGAGCGGCTACCCCCGAAGGATGAAGCCACCGGCGAATAATGGACACGGATACAGAACAATTGAAGCCGGAACCGGCTGCGGAATGCGCGGAACAATTTTGGCACATCATCAAAATGGCTATATCATGGAAATTCCCGGCAAATTATCAACGCAAAAAAGGGTGGTAATAGTAGGAGCAGGTTTTGCAGGACTCGCCCTTGCAAAAAAGCTGTCACCCATATACTTTCAGGTAATACTAATAGATAAGAATAATTATCACCAGTTCCAGCCGCTCCTTTACCAGGTGGCTACGGCCGGACTGGAACCCAATAGCATCAGCTTTCCACTGCGCAAAGTATTTCAAAAAAAGAAAAACGTATTTATCCGCATTGCGGAAGTAACGGCTGTTCACCCCGCCGATAAAAAAATATCTACCTCAACAGGTGAACTGGAATACGACTTCCTGGTGCTGGCTCATGGCGCCGTTACCAATTATTTTGGTATGTCCGACATTGCACAAAATGCCTTTTCCATGAAATCGGTATCGGAAGCATTGCTTTTGCGGAACACACTGCTGCAAAATTATGAGCAGGCGTTGATCGCCCGGAGCAGTGAAGAAAGAGAGGCACTGTTGAATATTGTAATCGTTGGCGGAGGCCCTACAGGCGTTGAGCTGGCAGGAGCCATAGCTGAAATGAAAACACAGATCCTGCCGCGCGACTATCCCGAGCTGAACTTTGACCATATGCAGATCCACCTTGTTGAAGCGGCTCCCAGGCTGCTAAACGGAATGAGTGAACAGTCTGCTGCGAAGGTTAGGTCTTACCTTGAAGCGCTCGGGGTGAAAGTGCATGCGGGCATTTCGGTTAAGCGCTATAACGGCTATACTGCGGCGCTGAGCAACAATGCTACCCTTTACACGCATTGCCTTATATGGGCAGCGGGTATAAAAGGCAGGGCATTAACCGGTGTTCCGGCCGAAACCCTGCGAACCAACGACAACATCTCCGTAGATGAGTTTAACCGGCTGAAGGGCCAACATAGTATTTTTGCGCTGGGTGATGCTGCATGGATGCAAACACCAGCCCATCCCCGGGGATATCCCCAGGTTGCTCCCGTGGCAATGCAGCAGGCTGTGCAGTTGGCAGATAATTTAAAAAGGCTGGTACAGCAAAAAGAAATGAAACCTTTTAGGTATAGGGATAAGGGAAGCATGGCAATTGTGGGGAGAAACCGTGCCGTTGCCGAATCGGGAAAAATAAGGCTGCGGGGGTTTGCCGCATGGATTGCCTGGTTGCTGGTGCACCTGATGTCTATTATCGGTGTTAAAAACCGCTTGTTGATCCTGGTGAACTGGATGTGGCAATACATTACCTACGACCAGTCGCTGCG
>NZ_DAOMOZ010000332.1:0-3328 GCF_035444585.1 Agriterribacter sp. | reverse complement strand
AAAAGCTCCTTCAGGGGTTGGGTATGAGTCAAAAAAAGTATTGGCAAAACTTAGGTGAATTAAAAAATACAGAAGGGTACCAGAAACTGGTAAAAGACGAATTCCAGGAAGATCTGCCGTTTGGGGATGATGGCAAGGGCATATTGGACGCTAAAGCACCCCGCAGGGATTTTCTGAAATACCTTGGTTTCAGCACTGCGGCAGCGGCATTGGCTGCAGGTTGTGAAACGCCAGTTACAAAAAGCATTCCCTATCTCAATCAGCCCGAAAATTTAACACCCGGCGTAGCTCAGTATTACGCTACTACCTTTGTTGCCGAGGGAGATGTAGTGCCTGTTATAGCAAAAGTGAGAGACGGACGCCCTATCAAGTTAGAGGGTAATCCGCTTTCTTTTATCAATTCAAAAGGTGAAGGCACTTCTGCAAGAGTGCAGGCTTCGGTGCTTGATCTTTACGACACAGGAAGATTGCGTTATCCCGTAGAAGTGGCAGGAAATGAATTAAAGGAATTACCTTCTTTTGAAGCAGCGGATAAAAAAATTGCCGGCGAACTGGCAGGGTCGCAGGTGGTATTGCTTACTTCTACACTCAATTCCCCCACTACCAGCCAGATCATAAGCGAATTTCTTGCTAAATACCCCGGAAGCCGCCATGTTCAGTACGACGCTGTTTCCTACAGCGGCTTGCTGTTGGCCAATGAAATATCATATGGTAAAAGGACAATTCCCACTTATCATTTCAACAAAGCAAAAGTTATTGTTAGCCTTGATGCCGATTTCCTCGGTACATGGTTGAGCCCTGATGAATTCTCAAGCCAGTATGCCGAAGGCCGGAAAATCAACCAGAAGAATCCGGAAATGAGCAGGCACATCCAGTTTGAAGGCGTGCTTAGCTTAACAGGCGCTAATGCCGACGACAGGTTCCTTCATCGCCCTTCAGAAACAGGCACAGTAGTGCTGAACCTGCTGGCTAAGCTGGGCGGTAATGTAAGCGCTCCGGCTGTTGCAGATGAGAAATTGAAAAAGGGCATTGACCTCGCTGCCGGTTTGCTCGGCGCCAGTAAAGGTGCAGCATTGGTGGTATGCGGAAGCAATGATCCCAATATACAGGTGCTGATCAACGCTATCAATGAGCTTTTGGGGGCTAACGGCACTACCATTAGCTGGGCTAACCCATTATTGACCCGCCAGGGAATTGATGGGGAGATGGATCAGTTGGTAAAAGATATGAATGCCGGCAGCGTGGGCGCATTGCTTGTTTATGAAGCCAACCCCGCGTACAATTATCACAATGCGGCGGATTTTATCAAGGGGCTGCAAAAAGTGAAGCTTTCTGTTTCATTCAACGACAGAGCCGATGAGACCTCTGCACTGTGCAAATACATTATTCCACATCATCATTATCTTGAAAGCTGGGGCGATGCCGAAGGACGTACCGGTTTTTTCAGTCTGCTTCAGCCCACGATCTCTCCGCTGTTTAAAACAAGGTATTTTCAAACCTCGCTCTTAAAATGGAGCGGCAGTGATACCGATTACGAAGATTATTTTAAAAATTACTGGTTAACAAAGCTGGGCAGTCAGGGAGCATTCGACAAAGCGCTGCAGGACGGTGTGGTTGAGCCTGCTGCTTTAGCCTTTACCGCTACCACTTATAATGATGCTGTAGCGGATGCAGCATCGAAATTAAATACAGGAGCTCCTGCAGGTAAAACAGAGCTGGTATTGTATCAAAAGGTTTCCATAGGCTCGGGAGCCGTTGCCAACAATCCCTGGCTGCAGGAAATGCCCGATCCTATTACCCGTGCCACATGGGATAACTATGCTATTATTTCCTATGCTATGGCAGCCGAGCTGGGCATTAAGCTGGATGACAAATATGAAGTGGAGTTTCACAAGCCTGTTGTGGCATTTACGATCAATGGAAAAGAAGTAAAGCTGCCCATCCTCGCCATACCCGGTGTGCATCCCAATGTAATTGCAGTTGCGGTAGGATATGGAAGAAGTGAAGGCGCGGGGCGTGCGGCTAACGGGGTAGGCTACAATGCTTATCCGCTGGTAAATGCCAAAGGAGGCACACGGCAATATTATATTACGGATGTAACCGGTTATAAAAAAACCGGCGATACTTACGATATAGCATATACCCAAACGCACAACCAGTATGAAGGCCGTGTGGAAGTGGTAAGGGAATATGCACTTGAAGATTTCAAAAAGAACCCGGATGCTATTCCTGAATACAGGAAAGAGCTGGCAGAAGATTTTGCAAAAAAGACCGGTGATTTCAGGGCCGAAGGTACCCTGTACCCCACCTACGATTCTCCCGGCGCGCATTGGGGAATGAGCATTGACCTGAACGCCTGTACAGGCTGCGGCGCCTGTACGATTGCCTGTACCGCCGAGAACAATGTACCTGTTGTAGGTAAAAATGAAGTAAAGCGTTCGCATGAAATGCACTGGCTCCGGATAGACCGCTATTTTGCATCTTACCGCGATGCTACGGAAGGAGATAATCTGAATGTGGTATTTATGCCAATGCTTTGCCAGCATTGCGATAACGCGCCCTGCGAAAATGTATGTCCGGTATCGGCTACCAACCACAGTTCTGAAGGATTGAACCAAATGGCATATAACCGTTGTATCGGCACCCGCTATTGTGCCAATAACTGTCCCTTTAAAGTTCGCCGTTTCAATTGGGCCGACTATACGGGTTCAGACAGCTTTCCGGATAACCAGCACCACAACGGAGTTGGAAAGTTTGATGATGCTGTGCTGATGATGAATGAAGACCTGACCCGCATGGTGCTCAATCCTGATGTAACCGTTCGCTCACGCGGTGTAATTGAAAAATGCAGTTTTTGTGTGCAACGTTTGCAGGATGCCAAACTGAAAGCTAAAAAATCGCAGGATCCTTCTGTGATCAGGGATGTTAAAACGGCCTGTATGCAGGCTTGTTCCACGGGAGCCATTGTATTCGGTAACGTAAACGATAAAGAAAGCAGGGTATATAAGATCCGTACGCAGGAACAGAACCATCGTGCGTACTATGCATTAGAACAGTTACATGTGCTGCCCAATATCAATTACCTTGCTAAGATCAGGAATACGAGCAGACCGGTAGGAGTGAAAGATGAATTTGCTGAAAAGAAGGCCGCCGCTCACGAAGCACATCATTGATATAAGTATTTGGAAATTAGAAACACCGGATAAAGGCAGATTTGAATTCTCAACATTAATATGCAAACTCCTGTTACGGGCTTGCAGGATAAAATTAATCAGTAAATGAGTTTGACTAAATACGAATCTTTCGTCAGGGAACCATTGGTAGATGG
>NZ_DAOMOZ010000331.1:0-3365 GCF_035444585.1 Agriterribacter sp. | reverse complement strand
GCGCTTTTGCCGCAATAGCGGCCAGCATGGTAAACACAAGGCTCAGGCTTACCGACCCAATGCATACGATGCCGGTAAATTGCCAGAAGTTTACCAATGGATTGCCCAGGAGGGCTCTGAAAAGTACCAGGCTGATCAGGCTCATCAGCAGCATAATAAAAGTATTGTACAATAATTTGGCAATGATAAACTGCTGTGCTCCCGCTATGGCATAAAAATACAGCATCCTTCCTTTGGTTTCCTGCAAAAAGCTTTTGGCCACGGCGTTTACGCAAATAAACAACTGGATGATCCAGAATAACCCGTTCCACACATCGCTTTCGGGCTGTTGTATGGCCAGGTACAATACAAAAATGGACGAAGCTACATACAGCAAAACACCATAAAAAGTATATTGTTGCCTGAGTTCCAGCAGCAGGTCTTTTTTTAAAAGTGTTACAACGTGTTTGTACATGTGGCAAAGTTAGGGAGTGGAAAGGTAGATTGGAAGATTGTAAGACTGGAAGATTGTAAGATTGTAAGATTGCAAGACCGTAAGACTATAAAATTGCAAGACTGAAAGATTTATTTTGATCAAGCCAAATCAGAAATCAAAAAATCAGAAATCATAAATCCCGCATCATTCTTTCAGGTTATAGCAATGCCGGCACCTGGGTTCATATATATCCTTCTCGCCTATTATTACCTGTGCCTCATGGGCTGTTTTGCGATACGAATAACTGGCAATATTGCCGCACCGCACACATATAGCGTGGAGCTTGGTAATGTATTCTGCCGTGGCAAGCAAGCCAGGCATTTGTCCGAAAGGCCTCCCCGAATAATCCATATCTAGCCCGGCAACAATTACTCTTGTGCCCTGCAGGGCCAATTGATTGCATACGGTTAGGATTTCATCATCAAAAAATTGCGCTTCATCAACACCCACCACATCTACATTGCGTGCAAGTGATAGTATGGCTCCCGCGTTTTCAACCGGTGTGGATAAAATGGAATTCTCGTCGTGTGAAACAATTTCGTTTTCATGATACCGGTTATCCATCGCAGGCTTAAATATCTCAACCTGCATGTTAGCGATCTTTGCACGTTTTAATCTCCTGATCAGTTCTTCCGTTTTTCCGCTGAACATGGAGCCGCATATTACTTCTATCCATCCTCTTCGTTCTCCTTTTATGTGCGGTTCGGTAAACATTTGTGATTATTTTGTGGCAAGGTGTTTGTAACTTCACCGAAAATATTGTATAATATATTTTTTAATTAAACAGACGCTCAAAAATACCATATTCAAATGGAACGTATCGGCGTTTTAATAAACAAATTACAGGAACTTTACCAGCAAAATGCTTCACCCGATCAAATCATTCATGTAGCGCAGATGTTACAAACAGAGCTGTTTTTGATCAAACAGCGGCAACATGCCCCGGGACGTAAAAAGATTGCAGTAATGATGCCGGGCGGTATATCTGTGTCCAATATGGCGCAATCGTCAAATGAACCGGGTAATGATAAAAGCAACGATAATCCCGAGACCGATGACGAATTAAAAGTAAGTCCAGATGAAGATGCAGGAACCCTGCCTTCAAAAAACGGATCCGGGAGTAAGAGTACTGTTGCAGCGCGGGGTTTTAATGTGCTGGAAGAAGTGCCTACGCTGTCTCATCAGCCGCAGGTAAAAGAACTTAACGAAGTGATGGGCAGAACGGAACCATCGCTCAACGAAAAGCTGTATGAACAGAAAAGAGAGCTGGCCGAAAAATTAAAAGAAGAACCACTTAAAGATATTAAGAAGGCGATCGGCGTAAATGACCGTTTCATTTTCATCACGGAGCTTTTTCGGGGAGATGAGGCGATGTATGAAAGATCGCTAAAGACCATCAATCACTTTACCATTTATCCCGAAGCCGAGTTCTGGATATTGCGTGAGCTGAAGCTGAAACTGGGATGGAATGAAGAGCATCCGGCGGTAAAGCAATTTGATCAACTGGTAAGAAGGCGGTTTTTATAAATATAGTCTATGATGTAACCTGTAGCTCCGGCGTTTGCATATATATATTGTTTTGCAGCATTTCCTTTTTCTTTGAGCAGGTTTTCGTCTTCCCATAATTTTTTCAGTCTTGCTTCCAGTTCCAGGGCGTTTTCTATGCTGATTGCGCCTCCTGCGTCTTCAAGTTCAATAGCTTCAAAATGTTTATGATATACAGGGCCAAAGAAAACCGGTTTACCATATACTGCAGCTTCCAGTATATTGTGAAGGCCCGACTCACCAAAGCCACCGCCTACGTAAGTTATGTCGGCATACTTATATAAGCGGGAAAGCATACCGATATTATCTATGATCAGTGTATTAACCACTTCATTGTTCTGTACTGGTTCTGCAGGCCTACCAGGAGTGCTAACGATGTTATCATAAAGAGGATTAGCTTGCAAAGCTGAAAAAAGAACGGATCGGGGAAATTCCTTTTGCAGGTCTTTAATATTTTCTTCGTCAACTTCATGAGGTGCTATTATAAACCGTATATCCGGGTTCACTCTTACATAATGTGTCAGCTCTTCTTCATCTTCAGTCCAGGTGCTGCCGGCAACCAGCACTTTGTGCCCCGAACAAAATGCTGCCACAGCAGGTATGTGTTCAAAAGCCTCTGCAATTTCAATTACCCTGTCAAAACGGGTATCACCCGATACGGTTACATTTTCACTAAATCCTATTGCCGCCAGTTTCCGGGCGGATGCTTCTGTTTGCACAAAAAAATGAGTAAAACAGGCAAACAGTTTTTTGCGATATGATTCGTAAAAAGCGTTTGCATTTTGCAACAAACCCGAAATAAGCAAAACAGGTATGCTTTTTCTTTTTAGTTCCTGCAGGTAATGCAGCCAGAATTCATATTTCACCCACAGTACCAGCGTAGGCTTAATACTGGTAACAAATGCGGCTGCATTTGAAGCTGTATCCAATGGCAGGTAGCATACCAGATCTGCGCCTTTGTAATCCTTCCTGACCTCATATCCCGAAGGAGAAAAAAAACTAAGTATGATTTTTACATGTGGATGCCGTGCCCTTATTTTTTCTAAAAGTGGCCTTCCCTGCTCAAATTCGCCCAAAGAAGCACAGTGCATCCATATGGTGGTATTACCATTTGGTAAATTTTCGAGGGATATGCTTAACTTTTCGAAAAAGCGCTTTCGCCCATCTGCCCATTGCTTCGCTTTGGGATTCCAGAGGGAAGCGAGTTTCATGGCAAAGCCATATATGATAATGAATAGATTGTAAAATGTTGTGACCACTTTTATAACGGTTAAAATATGATACAAAACTAATACCTATTGCTTATCCTATGCATATTTTACTATTTTTGCACCCATTTACAAAA
>NZ_DAOMOZ010000330.1:0-3368 GCF_035444585.1 Agriterribacter sp. | reverse complement strand
TGCCGGCGGCGCTTTTGCCAAACTGCTGTCGTCGTTTGATGTGGAAATACTGGCATACGATAAATATAAATTTGGGTTTGCCGGCGGCAGGGTTCACGAAGCCGGTCCGGGGCAAATAGCCCGTTACGCAGATGTGATCAGTTTGCACGTGCCCTTAACGGATGAGACTTTTCACATGGCCAACGATGCTTTCTTTGAATCGCTGCAACGGAAGCCTTATTTTTTAAATGCCTGCCGCGGCAAGGTGCACGATATCAATGCTGTTATTAATGCCCTGAAAACCAATAAGATTTCCGGTGCGGGGTTGGATGTGCTGGAAAATGAAAAGCTGGAAACATATACTGCAGAAGAAAAAGAGCAGCTCAGCTGGCTGCTGGCCCAACCCAATGTAATTGTTACGCCCCACATAGCCGGCTATAGCCATGAAGCCTTTTATAAAATGTCGAAAATAATACTCGAAAAGCTGGGCATTTAAGGATCAATATTTGCTCTCCCATCCTTGTTTGGCATGATTTTTTTACTATTTTTGCTTCATCATACAATTGCAACGCTTCAGACAACCGTTTGAAGCGTTGTTATTTTTTTATTTTTCACAATCAAAAAAGAAGTCAGCCATGAGTGAAGTAATGTACGTTACGCACGAAACACTGGAACAACTGAAAAACGAGCTGCAAAAGATGAGAAGTGTAGACAGGCCTGCTGCCTCAAGAGCTATTGCAGAAGCCCGTGAAAAAGGTGATTTGAAAGAAAACGCAGAATATGATGCAGCAAAAGAAGCGCAGGGCCTGCTGGAAGCGAGGATCGCCAGGTTGGAAGGTGAAATTGCCAACGCACGTATTATTGAGGTAGACAGCATTGACACGAGCAAAGTAAGCATACTCACCAGGGTAACTTTAACCAATCTTAAAACAAAGAAAACGGTAACCTACCAGGTGGTTTCCGAAAAGGAAGCCGACCTTAAAATGGGGAAAATTTCAGTTACTTCTCCTATAGGCCAGGGTATTTTGGGTAAGCAGGTAGGCGAAGTGGCTGAAGTAATTGCGCCTGCTGGTTTGTTGAAATTTAAAATAGAAGAGATCGCAGTTTAGCCGGGTATGTTTACAAAAAATATATAGCAAAAAAGCGGGCACCCCCGCTTTTTTGTTTTTAAAAAACCGGTGTATTTCGCCCAAAAAATCTTGCACAGAATGATAAAAATATATAATTTGTGCCACTCATAACCAAACTGCTGCTGAAAAAGATCGTAACCATATTCATGCTTGCCGTATACCTGTTCAATCTGGCAGGTTATTCTTTCGTTTTCCAGTTGATGATCAATCACAGCAACAGGCAAACTGTAGCCGCTATCAATACCGGCGGCTATTCCAATGCCGATCTGGTTCATATAAAAATCCCCCTGCTGCTGCCTTACAGCACCAACTGGAGCGATTATGAGCGGTATGACGGTGAAGTAGAATACGAAGGGCTTTATTACAAATACGTGAAGCGCAGAATATACAACGATACATTGCACCTGCTTTGTTTACCCGATTTTAAACGTACCCGTTTGCAAAGCGCAGAAGAAAATTATGCGCGGCAGGTAAATAATGTAAATGCTGCTTCGGGTGAAAAAACAACAACGCTGGGTAAAAAGAATGTGCCGGCATCTGAATATGACCAAACCCAAATGCTTTGCATCCGCTTTGCAATGTCCCCGGCTTTACCTTCCTTTCATGATTTTATCTCTCCTTCATTAACCGATACCGACAGCGACTGTCTGATCCAGCCCCCCGATGGCTTAGCCTGATTTTTTTAATGCTTTTGCAGTATCATTAGCACCCGGCGTGCGCACAATACCGCTCCATGGAAAAGCATGGGTGTGAGCTAATATTTATATTGTAAATCTAAATGTATTATGCCTTATATAACATTGGAATCTCATCTTCCTGGTATTACCGGACTGCTGGAATACCGGAAAGATTCGGCCCAACCTATCCGGGAACTTACGCAGTTCCTGCTTCGCGGCGCTTCATCTTTGTCGGAAGGTGAAAGAGAGCTCATTGCTTCTGTAGTAAGCTCCGGCAATGAATGCCGGTTTTGTACTACGGCGCATACTGCTGCCGCCAATTTGCTTCTGGGTGAAAATGAAACTTCAACGGGGGTACTCAGCGATATTGCCACGGCTCCTGTGAGCGATAAAATGAAAGCGCTGCTGGCCATTGCAGCTAAAGTAAGAGAAAGCGGTAAAGCGGTAACGGATGAAGCCATTGATACGGCAAAAGCTGCTGGTGCAACGGATATTGAGATCCATGATACCGTGCTTATTGCCGGCTTGTTTTGCCTGTACAACCGCTATGTTGACGGGCTGAATACTTTTACGCCCACTGATCCGGAATTTTATACCAGCCTCGCCGGCCGTATTGTACATCATGGTTATACCCGGCTTCCGGAAGGGTATGATCATCTAAAAAAAACCATTCCTTCTTAAACGTTACAACCAACTGCAATGAAAAATTTTCTAGTTATAGTTCTGTTATTCGTATCCACCGGTCTTTTTGCCCAGCAGGTAAAAATTACCGGCGTGGTAACCGCTTCCAATTCGGGTGAGCCTGTTGAAGGAGCCAGCATCAGTGTTAAAGATAAGATCAGTGGCTCAATTACCGACTCAAAAGGATCCTTCACACTTTCGCTCTCCAGGATCAAGCTGCCTTTTACCATTATCATTTCCGCAACCGGTTATGTTAATGAAACGGTTGAAATAACCGAAGACCGGCAAAACGTAAATGTAAAGCTCCGGCAAAGGGAAGGCTGGCTCAATGAAGTTGTTTTTGCTGCATCCCGCGTGCAGGAAAGTATTCTCCGTTCGCCCGTGAGCATTGAAAAAATGAACCAGAAAATGATCAGGGAAAACCCTTCCCTCTCTTTTTACGATGGTGTGCAGAATCTTAAATCGGTGGAGGCGGTAACCAGCAGCCTAACCTATAAGCAGGTCAATACCCGCGGCTTTAACAATACAGGGAGCCAGCGCTTTCTGCAGTTGATTGATGGTGTAGACAACCAGACACCGGGTTTGAATTTTTCAGTAGGTAACCAGTTCGGCGTTTCAGATCTCGATATTGAAAGTGTTGAGATCATTCCGGGCGCCGCCTCTGCCTTATACGGGCCTATTGCTTTTAACGGTGTGCTGATGATGCATACCAAAGACCCATTTCAATACCAGGGATTATCGTTGCAGGCCAAAACCGGCATCAATCATATAGGGGAGGATGACGTTAAGCCGCATGGACTGTATGATTTTGCTTTGCGCTATGCAAAAGCATTCAACAATCGTTTCGCATTTAAAATAAATGCTGCTTACCTGAGCGGGCTCGACTGGTATGCCAACAATT
>NZ_DAOMOZ010000329.1:0-3370 GCF_035444585.1 Agriterribacter sp. | reverse complement strand
ATGTATTTAATCAGCCAAACAATTTTTGTTTCTGTTACCTTTGCAGGAATTTTTTATGTGGATGAAAGTTGGATTTGTAAATATTTTTGGCAAGCCCAATGCAGGTAAGAGCACTTTGCTCAATGCGCTCATAGGGGAGAAGCTGGCTATTGTATCGCCTAAAGTGCAAACCACCCGCCATCGCATCAAAGGCTTTTTGAACAGCAAAGACTACCAGGTTGTTTTTTCCGATACGCCGGGTATTATAGAACCCCGGTATAAATTACACGAAAAAATGATGCATTCGGTAAAAAGCAGTCTGGAAGATGCAGATCTCGCCCTGCTGCTGGTGGATATAAATGAGGACCCTGAAGAAGCAGACAGTGTTTTTTTAGCACTCCGCTTAAAAGTGCCCGCTTTTGTGGTACTGAATAAGATTGATCGTGTGCAGCAGGACAGGATAAAGCAGCTATCGGATTTTTTTAACGCTAAAGCCTATTGTAAAAAAACGATCGCTGTTTCAGCACTTAAAAAGATAAACACAGACGGACTGCTCAATGCTATACTGGAATTCCTGCCGGAAGGAGAACCTTTTTACGACGGAGATGATCTAACGGATTTGCCTACCCGCTTTTTTGTAGGTGAAATGATACGGGAAAAAATATTCGACCTGTTCCAGGACGAAATACCGTATCACACGGCAGTGGTGGTAAGAGAGTTTAAAGAAAAAATCAGCCTGATTAAAATAACGGTAGAGATCATTGTTCACCGTGAATCGCAGAAAGCCATTATTCTGGGAGAAAAAGGGAAAATGATCCGGCAGATCGGAACAACAGCCCGGCAGGATATAGAAAAATTCCTGGGCAGCAAAGTGTTCCTCGAACTATTTGTGAAAGTGCGGCCCAAATGGAGAGACAATGATATACATTTAAAAGAGTACGGGTACTGATATAGGATATAAGGTATAGGGTGTAGGGTGTAAGGTATATATGTATGGATGGGAATAACTTTCACCTTAAGGTTTAAAAATGGGACTGGGTATATGATATAAGGAGCTATTACCTTACACCTTAAACCCTCCAGCTTAAACCAATTAAAAGTATGAGTTTTACAGTAGCTATAACAGGAAGACCCAACGTTGGCAAAAGCACTTTCTTTAACCGGATGCTTGAGGAACGCAAGGCCATAGTAGATAACATCAGCGGCGTTACCCGCGACCGGCAATATGGAGTGGCGGAGTGGAACGGCAAAAGCTTTAACCTTATTGATACGGGCGGTTTTGTACACGACAGCGCGGATGTTTTTGAAACCGAGATCCGCAAGCAGGTAGCCATTGCCGTAAATGAAGCCAATGCTATTATATTTATGTGTGATGCCTCAACGGGCATTACTGCACTGGATGAAGCTATGGTTGATATGTTGCGGCAGTCAAAAAAACCGGTATTCCTGGTGGTCAATAAAGTAGATAACCCCGAGCGCATGCTGGATGCCACGGAATTTTACAGCATGGGTTTCGAACATATCCATTTCCTTTCCAGCATCAGCGGCAGTGGTACAGGTGAGCTGCTCGACGACCTGGTGCAACTGATACCGGATGTGGATGAAGACGAAACAGGTGATAAAAATGCGCTGCCTAAATTTGCCATTATAGGTCAGCCTAATGTGGGAAAATCATCTCTCCTGAACGCTTTGGTGGGAGAGGAGCGCACGATCGTAAGCGATATTGCCGGCACAACAAGAGACACTATTCATACCCACTATAATTTATTTCAGAAAGAATTTATATTGATAGATACTGCCGGTATAAGGCGAAAGAATAAAGTAGAAGAGGATCTTGAGTTTTATTCGGTGATTAGGGCCATAAAAGCGCTGGATGAAGCGGATATATGCCTGTTGCTGCTGGATGCTACTAAGGGTATTACGGCACAGGATATCAATATTTTCTCTTTAGCCGTGCGCAAAGGAAAAGGCATTGTATTGCTGGTGAACAAATGGGATCTTATGGAAAAAGCCACGCATACGGCCAGGGATTATGAAAAAGAATTAAAGAACAGGTTGGCTCCCTTTACCGATGTGCCGGTATTGTTCATTTCGGTAAAAGACAAGCTCCGGATCTTTAAAGTAATTGAAACCGCACTGCAGGTATATGAAAACCGGCAACGCAAAGTACCCACTTCCAAACTCAATGAAGTGATGCTGAAAGCTGTTGCATCTTACCATGCCCCGGTTGTAAGAGGTAATTCTATAAAAATAAAATATGTAACCCAGTTACCAACGGCGGTGCCCAGCTTTGCATTTTTCTGCAACTACCCCGATGATATCAAACAACCCTACAAAAATTACTTAGAAAACCAGCTAAGGGCAAATTTTGATTTTAAAGGCGTGCCGGTACGGGTGTTTTTCAGGAAGAAATAAGCACAGTTTATTTTTGTTCGAAAAAAGGCGGTCCTTTCGTAGCGTTTTAAATACCAATGGCGGTGCATTTCAATTCGTCCGGTGGTGACAAACAACCAACGGTTGGCCTTTGTCGTTGTGTTCAGTTGGATAAATACATACAATTTATGCTGCGATTATTAAATATTTCCCTATATTTAGTTTCCTTATTTACATTTTTTTTAAATCCAGTCTCCTCCTTCTAAAAATTCAATCCTTTGTTATCCTGTGTGCCACGCTGTAGCGCCGGCACACACAACAACCTGAATTATAGTCCTGACCTTTTTCAGCCAAGCCGGTAGCCGGCAGTTTTGTGTTCATAGTTGTCGGAATCCGAATAGGAGGCCAAGCGCCCGTTTATAAACCCATCAATACATTATCATGAAAAAAGAATTACTCCTTGTTTTTGCCTTATGCCTGATTTTTGCAAAAAACTTTGCCCAGGTAAACGCTTCGGACAGCCTTGCACTTGTTGATTTATACAACAGTACCGATGGCGCCAATTGGACCAATAAAAGCAACTGGCTTACTACTGCACCCTTAAATACATGGTATGGTGTAACGGTTGAAAATGACAGGGTTACGGATGTTCT
The DNA here is from genome assembly GCF_035444585.1 of Agriterribacter sp. Taxonomy (GTDB): domain Bacteria; phylum Bacteroidota; class Bacteroidia; order Chitinophagales; family Chitinophagaceae; genus Agriterribacter. The sequence goes on along the minus strand of NZ_DAOMOZ010000329.1, from coordinate 365 downwards.
TTTGCCAGACAATAATTTAAATGGAACACTTCCCAATTCGTTGGGCAACCTTACTAATCTGGTTTCTTTGCAACTGCACAACAATCAACTGCAAAACAAGATTCCCGTTTCTTTAGGGTTTATTTCATCACTTAGTATAATAGACCTCTCTCACAATCAGCTCTCCGGTGAGCTACCCGACACGTGGGTACAAACAAATATGGAGGCTTTTGTCTTTTCTTACAACCAATTGAGCGGACCTGTTCCCCCCAGTGTGTGCTCAGTAAATGGCTACTTTCTTTTTCTGAACAACAACCAGTTTACATTTGAAGGGATGGAATGTATTGCAAACCTTGACCCGGACCCCAATGAATTGAATGAAGTGT
>NZ_DAOMOZ010000328.1:0-3518 GCF_035444585.1 Agriterribacter sp. | reverse complement strand
TTATTTTAACGGCAAGCCACAATCCAAGGGAGTGGAACGCTTTGAAATTGCTGAACAGCAAGGGTGAGTTTATTTCGGCGCAGGACGGAAAGGAGGTATTGGAAATAGCAGCCGCTGAAAACTTTGAATTTGTTCCGGTTGATAAGCTGGGTACAGTAAAGGAAGATGATTCTTATCTTAAGAAGCATATAGAGGCCATTACCTCTCTTGATCTGGTTGATATTGCAGCCATCAAAGCCAGGAAATTTAAAATAATTGTAGATGCCGTGAACAGCACCGGCGCATTATTTGTGCCTGAACTGTTGCATGCTTTGGGTGTACAGGCTAAAGACATTACGGTCATAAATGACGAGATCAATGGCAGGTTTGCTCATAATCCCGAGCCGCTTCCGGAGCACCTGGGGGAGCTGAGCAATATGGTGCGAAAGAATGGGGCAGATATGGGAATTGCCATTGATCCTGACGTTGACCGGCTTTGCTTTGTGTGTGAGGATGGCAGCATGTTTGGCGAAGAATATACCCTGGTTGCCGTTGCCGATTACGTACTGAGCAGGCAGCCCCGCAATACGGTTAGCAATATGTCTTCTACCCGGGCCTTAAAAGATATTACCTTAAAGCACGGGGGGGAGTACTACCCCAGTGCTGTGGGTGAAGTGAACGTGGTGAACCGGATGAAAGAAACGAACGCGGTGATAGGTGGCGAGGGCAATGGCGGTATTATATTGCCTGCTTTACATTACGGGCGTGATGCCCTGGTAGGGATAGCGTTATTTCTTAGCCAATTGGCCAAAACGCAAAAAAGCATCAAACAGTTAAGAGGCACCTACCCCACTTATTTTATCAGTAAAAACAAACTCGAACTCGAACATGGCGTGGATGTGAAGGAGGTATTTGAAAAAATTAAAGCCAAATACAAAAGTCACCCGGTTAATACAGAAGACGGTTTAAAAATTGAATTTGATAACGACTGGGTGCACCTCCGTACCAGCAATACGGAACCGATCATCCGCATTTATGCGGAAAGTAATTTTGAATCTACCGCAAATAATATAGCGCTGCGCTTAATGCAGGATATCAGGGAAATGAAATAGGATTGCCTTTTTTATTTTTTTGTTGCCTGCAGGTTTTGAGGATAAAGCTTAAATCCCGTGCAAAAAAGAATTTATTTTGATAATGCCGCTACTACGGCACTGGCTCCCGAAGTGCTGGATGCAATGTTGCCATATATGACCGAGAAGTTTGGCAACCCGTCTTCTATTTATTCTTACGGACGTGAAAGCAGGCTTGCCATTGAAAGCGCCCGGAAATCTGTTGCCAGAATACTGAATGCGCATCCTGCTGAAATTTTCTTTACCAGTGGGGGAACTGAAAGCTCCAATACGGCCATTGCCGCTTCTGTAAGAGACCTGGGATGCCGGCGCATAATCACTTCGCCTATTGAGCATCATGCTGTTTTGCATACGGTAGAATATCTGCAGAGCCGGGGTGAGGCACAGCTTTTCTTTGTTAAATTATTGCCTGACGGACATATTGATCTGGATAACCTGGAGCAATTGCTTGCAGCCGGCGAAGAAAAGACGCTGGTTACGCTTATGCATGCCAATAATGAAATTGGCAACCTGCTAAACCTGCAGGAGGTGGGAGAGATGTGCAAGCTGTATGGGGCTGTTTTTCATTCAGACACCGTGCAAACCGTGGGTCATTACCCTATTGATCTGCGGCATACACCTGTTCATTTTATTACGGCAGCCGCTCATAAGTTTCATGGCCCCAAAGGCATTGGTTTGCTGTACATCAATGAAAATATAAGCATACACCCTTATATGCATGGAGGGAGCCAGGAAAGGAATATGAGGGCCGGAACAGAAAACCTGTATGGCATTGTGGGTTTTGCAAAGGCGCTTGAGCTGGCTGCTGCCTCTTATGCAACAGACAGTGAGCTCATCAAATCCATCAGGCAATACATGGCCGAACAATTAAAAAAACATATCAGGGGCGTTGGGTTCAATGGTGATTTTAACGGACAGAGCTTATATACCGTGCTGAATGTGAGCCTGCCCAAAACTGAAAAGTCGGAAATGCTTTTGTTCAACCTTGATATTAACAACATTTGTGCATCCGGCGGCAGCGCATGCACCAGCGGCGCCGATCAGGGTTCCCACGTTATCCGTTCCATTAACAACAATTCCAACAGGGTTGCCGTTCGTTTTTCGTTCTGCCGGCACAATACAAAAGAAGAAGTAGATACAGTAGTTGAAAAGTTGGCAGAGCTTATTTGATGTCTGGTTTCTTTATCGTTTCTGGCTTTCAGCTTTCAGCATAAGAGAATTTCCCACTTTTCACCTCTCACTTTCTTCTTTGGCTTTCAGCGATCAGCTTTCAGCAACAGTATAAGGCGCAACCATCACCATTCACTATTCACACATTCATCTTTCCCTCCTCCCGTCAAGCGATAAATTTGAAATGATAAGACACTTACCCCTTACCACTGCTCAATACCAGCAATCGCTCATGCAATGCAATAACCTGGGGGATAAGCAGCTTTTGCTCATCGTTGTACAGTACAAAATCGCAAAGCTTCATCTTCAATTCTTCGTTCACCTGGCTGCTCATGCGCTTTATTACCTCATCCCGGCTGATATTATCGCGCCGGATCGTCCGGAGCATGCGTAGCTGCCTGGGCGCATATACGCCTATTACCAGGTCAAGCCCTTCCTGTGAGCCGCTTTCGAAGATCAGTGCAGCTTCCTTGATTACATATGCAGCATCTTGCAGTTGCATCCATTTTTCCGCTGCCCTTATTGTAGCCGGATGGACAAGTGAATTGAGCAAAGCTAATTTTTCCTTGTTTTGAAAAACGATGGACGAAATATAGACCCGGTTCAGCACACCGCCTGTATATGCAGCTTCACCAAAATGTTTCTTTATTAAAACTTTAAGGCTTTCGTCTTCATTCATGATGGTTTTGGCAGCAGCATCCGCGTAATACACCGGTATGCCCAATAGTTCAAATATACGGGCAACGGTGGTTTTGCCCGATCCGATGCCTCCTGTTAAGCCGATTTTAAGCACGCCGTTTTAAGTTTTAATCATCTTGTAAAACAAAAATCCGAAATCCTTTTAATATTCGGATTTCGGATGCTGAAACCTGGATCTTATAAAAGCTTATTTTTTGTCGGCAGCCACTCCGCTGTTCAGCTGCTTGCTCCATTCCATGCTTACGGCGCTTTTTTCAATGCGCAGGTAGCTGCCCGGGCTCACTTCCAGTTGGATGGTATTGTCTTCTATCCGGTCAATTTTGCCATGTATACCGGCAATGGTTACTATTTTGTCACCTTTTTGCAGGTTGTTCTGAAAATTTTTAGCGTCTTTGGCTTTTTTGGTTTGAGGGCGGATCATGAAGAAATAGAATACAGCAATAATGCCGACCAGCATTATCATCTGCATCATTTGGGCATTTCCGCCGCCACTTTGTAATAAAACGAAATAATTGTTCATGTGTATGATTTAAATAGTAA
>NZ_DAOMOZ010000327.1:0-3537 GCF_035444585.1 Agriterribacter sp. | reverse complement strand
GCGCGTTCAGGCGTGAGCGGGGCACCTCCCGCTGATAGCTGACCGCCCAACTGCTAAAGCAAAAGACCTCCATTGCTGAAGGTCCTTACTGATTATAAATAGCCCCAAAACTTATCTAATTATTATTGTCTTCATTTATCCTTCCCCGACGAAATTGTTGCTGCATTTCGCTTAAAGGTTTTATATCGTATCCTTTGGGTACTTCAAAAACCTTGTCATCTATAACAGGATCAAGTTCCACTTTGGTTACTTCCATGTGCATTTTAAAGCCATTGGAGCGACTTACATCATAGCCCATAATAAAGCCGTCAATTTTATCGAGCCCGGCAATCCCGAAGCCACCTCTCTGCCCGCGCATGCCTCTTCCAAAACCGCCACCTGTATTTCCCGCCTCAGGATAGCCCGGTATTTTAAAGTCGGGGGTATACCAAACAATGGTTTCATTTATTTCCCCCTGCCGGGATTTGGTTTTTATAATGGCTTTTTTACAATTGTAGCCGGCAATTTTTTTTGTTTCGCTGGTAGCAACAATTTCTGCTTCCGGTGTTGTGGCATTAGCAGCGTTGCTTACCGATTGCCCGCGTGTCTGTCGGATTGAATCCCTGCGCGCCTCCATACTTTTCCTCATGGCTTCTTCATCTTCTTCCGTGCTGTAAAACCCGGTTTTTCGTCCCATAGCTTCCCTGAGCGTAGTGGTTCTCCTGTTCCTTTTATCAACAATTACCATCGTATTCCCAAAATCGCTTTCATTGTGTGTTTTGATCAGGTCGCCTTTAAAATAGACTGTGCTTTTGCTTTCCATGCCTCCCGGTCCGCCAAAACCTGCATTGCCCTCGTCATCACCGCCTGCACTGCGGTTTATATTTTGCGGGAAGATAATTTCTGTTTTTGATTTTACTATAGCGCGCTCTGCAGTTTTTTGTTGCGCAAAACCGGTTGTGGTGCAGGCGCCCAGTAAAATCAATCCTGTAAAAAGCCTTTTCAGCATTGGAAAAGATTTGTTCCCCAAAGCTAAATCCTAAAAGCTTCCGGTTTTGTTATGGAAGGTTAAATAACGTTAATAAGTTTCAAAAAAGCATACAGAGCCGCCCACCCATTCTTTGTCTTTATTGTAACGTACGCCGATCATCTTTCCCTTGCTCAGGCGCGCCAGGTTGATGGCGGCATGAGGGCGTTCATCGCCATCGGGCCATACGTACATCAATCTTATCTCTGCTTTGGCCGGTGTGTCAGGTGTTGCTATTACATCGGCATATTTTACTTTGCGCTGCAGTATCCAGTTTTCCGGATCCCGTATCTTTTCAATATCCGCTGCCGTAATGTCAATTAGCACTCCCTGCCCTGCGAAGGAAAACAATGGCTTCAATACATAGTGCTCCAGATCGGGCGGGATCTGTTTCACCTCGTTCAAAAAAAACGTTTTGGGTACATAAGGGTGATAAATAAAAGGAAGCGTGAATTTGCTGATACGGTAAAACCAGTTGGGATGGGGTATCCATTCCACATCCCAGTCCATTGTAATATCTATGCCATTAACGGGACGGGTTTGTGCTTTCAGGTCGTCAAAGATCAGCCGGTTGTATATTCTTTTGATCACTGTTTTCTTTCCTTTATTAAGGTAGAATAGTTTTCTTCCTTCGGCTGTAAGATCTGTTATGCACACCGGCCTGATGCCCGTAAAATCCTGCGTACAGTAAAAATCAATCCTCGTTTTTTGCTCATGCGGATTGATCTCAAGCAGCACCACGTTCTCTGCCTCATGATCACCCAGCAATAATTTTTTTAGCATGTCCAGATAGCTGGTTTGATCGTAGCCGTTCAGGTAGTGACTGTAGTTTGCGGGTATGTCAAAATGTTTTTTTACTATTTCGGGATAATATGCCTGGAAACCAAACAGGGTAGGGAAGCCCTGCATTTCTATGAGTTGAGGTTCCAGCTCATTGTCTTCATTGATACAAACGCCAAAATCAAAAGCGATCATGTGGCTGTGCATGGTTTCGCCCGGCACATATTCATTTTTGGGGATAGCCCTTTCCGTTATGGTTTTAAATTCGGGGTCTGTAATAATATCTATGATGCTTTCGCAGGCATCAAGCATTTTTTGAGTGAACTGCTTATCTGCAAATACAGGGGTTTCCGCCACGCGAAATTCAATAGCGCCGGGGTGAAGGCTGTTAAGGTCTTTTAAAAATGCCTGATAACGGCTTGCAGTAAACCCTGCATTGAATGCTTTTCGCAATTGGGGTACCATGGTCCATGAGTTTTACAGGGAAGATAAATATTATATGTTATACTTCCACTGTTTGCAAATGTTCTACCGCCTGGTTAAGAAAATTGGGCAACACATGCGAATAGGTCCAGAGTATTTTATCCGGGTCGTTCAACTGCTCGATCATTGAAGCCCACTTGTTGGCCCCATGCGCTGCAATAACGCTGCTTTTCTTGTCTTCCCGCTGCAGGTACATGCTCATGCCAATGGCATCGGCTTCGGGATGGAACTGGGTGCCGATCATATATTCGTTGAAGCGGATACCCATAACGGCTCTTTCCAGCGGCACATGCGGTCTTTCCTTTTCTATACAAAGCACCGATGCGCCCATTTGCGTAAGCCGGTGGTGATTGGGATTTGTTACCTGGTAATCGCGGCTGTCTACAGCATAGAAGGGGTCGTTCAGCCCGTCAAATACAATTTCCTCCTTTCCTTCATTCAGCAGATGAACGGGAAATACGCCGAATGCCGTTGATCTTCTTTTGCTAATATCGGCAAGCCGGTAATGGCGGCATACCAACTGGTATGAATGACAGATGAAAAAAACATATTTTTTTTGGTGGTTGCCAGGGTTATTGTTCCACGCTTCTACCTGGCTGAGCCAACGGAAATAGGCGCCTTCCCAGGAGCTGCCTTTGCTTTCGAGGGGGCTTCCGGGCCCACCGCTGGAGATATAAATATCGTAAGCGGTATCGGGTACTTCTAATTTTTGGCGCACATCAAATTCATCCCATTCCATATCCAGGAAATTGGCCTCGCCATATTGATTCAAAATTTCCCTGATGCACCGCATGCCCTGGTTAGCTACACCTTCATATAAATTGAGTATGGCTACCCTGACGGGCTTTTTTTCCACTGATTTCATCATGCAAATGTAATATTTTTGAATTTGCCAGGAGAAGCCCGGAGAAGCTGCACTACGACATAACGCTTTGAAAAATAGATATATTACATTAAAGTTGTAAGTGTTATTGGTGTGGTTGGTACATATGATCCACAAAAAAACCTTATTTATATCACCTCCACCATCGTTGTTTGTCATATTGTTTCATACAGACTATGTTTATTTTTGCTTTTGAAGTGACAATATTAACCTATTGGGTATGTTTGACTATAATTTATCCGACAGGGTAATAAAAGCGGTTTTTTATACCTTTGCAAAAAATTACAGCTTATAAGTATTCTTTACTTGAAACAGTTATCTAAAATAGCAAGTGTTTTTGTAATGTTGATTATGCTTTTGAGCATAATGAAAACCTCTATTCTTT
>NZ_DAOMOZ010000326.1:0-3561 GCF_035444585.1 Agriterribacter sp. | reverse complement strand
ATGGCAGGTATGGATGGAACCGCTGAAATATTTTTACGGCAAGTCCTGGACACCCGATAATCCTGATGCCCAATATCCGCGGATCGTGCCGGGCTCGGTTGGTGCCGATGAAATAAAAAACTGGAACTGGAGGTATTCTTCTCTGCGGATGGTGAACCTGGCCTATTTAAGATTTAAGGTATTAACGTTAGCTTATAATTTACCGCAAAGCGTAGCCCGGAAAGTTAAAATGCAAAACATTCGTGTGTACGCCAGCGGAGAAGACCTGTTCACTTTCTCAAAAGGCACATGGGATAACTCGTTCAGCCCCGAAGAAACATGGGAGCGCTCTGATGAGCAAACCTATCCCTTCAACAGCGTCATTTCTTTTGGACTGGACATTAAATTCTAAAACAATTTATTTTAAGTACCATGAAGCATACATATTTTAAAGCATTTATTTTCCTGGCCCTGTTTGCGGCAGGTTGCAGTAAGGGACTTGATCTGACGCCCAAAGATTCCATTTCCGATATCACTTTCTGGAAATCGGGAGACGACTTTAAGCTGGCAGTCACCAACCTTTATAATTCGCTCGGGGGATTTTCCGTTGCCGACCTGGACCTGGATTCAGACATTGCTTTTGACGTGCCCAATTCGGTGAGCAACGGAACGTACCTGGCACCCGAAAAGGATAGCAGGTGGACAGACGCATACGTTTATATACGCCGGAGCAATAAGATCATTGAAAAAGCGGCAGAGCTGGCATCTGCAGACACGGAGGTAAACCGGTTCGTTGGTGAGGCTAAATTTTTCAGGGCTTATAACTACTGGAAACTTTTCAGGCTTTTTGGAGGCGTTCCTCTCATCACAAGCGTACTGGATATAGAAGATGAAAAGTTATACACTCCGCGTGCTACACGCGAAGAAATAGCCGGTTTCATCATAAAAGACTTAAGCGAAGCAGCAACCGACCTGCCCCTCCGAAGCGCTTTGCCGGGCGCGGATTTCGGGAGAATAACCAAAGGAGCTGCCAATGCTTTAAAAGCAAGGGTAGCATTATTTGAAGGTAGCTGGGAGAAAAGCAGGGGTAGCGCTAACGCAGATGCATACCTCAATATAGCCGTTGAAGCTGCCCAGTCGGTTATGAACAGTGCAGAATATTCTTTATTTACAGCCATGGGCAGCCAGAGCTACAGGTATTTATTTATTGATGAGGGCGATGGTTCATTTGAAGGCATATTAGATCGCCTGTACCAGGTTAAAACGCATACACAAGGCATCGCCCCTAACGTTTCAGATGGCCACCTTCTTCCAACAAAAAAGCTGGCGGATATGTACTTATGCACCGACGGGTTACCTATTTCAAAATCATCCTTATTCCAGGGTTATGATCAAATGCAGTCAGAATTTGAAGACCGTGATCCCCGGATGTCCATGACCATGCTGATCCCCGGAACGCTTGCGCCCCGGTTTTGGTACCCCGATCCTGTTGAAGCATGGCCTTTTTATCCGCAACGCAATGTAAACACGGGTTATATTACCTATAAATACCTGTCGGAGAATGAGGGATCCAACGGATCACCCGACAATATCGGGTATGGCTTTTCGCGGCATATCATCAGGTATGGGGAAGTACTGCTTATTTATGCAGAAGCAATCTTTGAGAAGAACGGCTCTATCAGCGACGATGACCTTAACAAGTCTATTAACCTGCTTCGCCAAAGAGCCGGTATGCCGGCATTAACAAACAGCTTTGTGAGCACCAATAACCTCGACATGAGAAATGAAATAAGACGTGAAAGGACGATCGAACTTGCCCTCGAAGGCTTCCGGTACGATGACCTGAGAAGATGGAAGACTGCAGAAACAGAGCTGCCCAAAGCTGTAATGGGGATCAAGATCATTGGAACACCCTGGGTTAATCCTATTGTAGTGGAAGGCGAGGACAGAAATCCCTATAAAGATGAATACTGGAAAAACAGAACAGATGCCAACGGGTTTATCGTTACGGAAAAAGCTTCCGACAGGACTTTTAATCCCGATAAACATTATCTTATGCCTATACCAACAAAAGAGGTTTTGATCAATCCCGAGCTGGCACAAAATCCCGGGTGGTAGGCAACTGATCAAACGACAAACGTGAGAAGTGAGCGATTTCACGTTTCACGTTTATCGTTTCACGAGGTGAACGGTGAATAGTGAATTGTGAATTCACTATTCGCCCTTTTCCTAATAGAGAAAATGATACTATAAAATTCCGCGTTATGAAACATTTTTTAATCGGCTGCTTCCTGTCTTTTTTATGTGTTGCAGGCTATGCACAAAAGTATACGCTGGTCTCTCCCGACAAGAAATTGTTGGCCGAAATTGAAAGCAACCGGCAGGGTATACAATTAAAAATGATGGAAGGCGCCGATCTTGTTTTCACGCTGACGGATCCTGGCATGGTAACAGATCAGCAGCAAGCAGTACCGCTGCAGGTTAAAAAAACAAAACGGAGCACGGTAACCGAAGATATCAAGCCGGTGATCAGAGAAAAAAGTGAAACGTACAGGAATGAATACAACGAATTGATGCTGGCGTTCAGATCAGGTCAGTCACTAACATTCAGGCTTTTTAACGAAGGGCTGGCTTATCGTTTTTCTACTGCTGCCAAAGACAGCCTTACCATAGTGAGGGAAACCCTGAATATTCAATTCGGGGAAGCCGATTCAGTACGCTTCCAGTCGGAAAAATCTTTTCACTCGGCGTATGAGCAGCCCTATGAGTTCAAAAAGATGAGTGAGCTGGACCCGTCCAGGCTTTGCAACCTGCCGTTGCTTGTTGAAAAACAGAACGGCAGATTTGTAATGATCACGGAATCGGATCTTTACCATTACCCGGGGCTATGGATTAAAAGTACCGGAGCATCACAAATATCGGCTACGCATCCGCGTTATCCCAAAACGCCGGTAAAGACCAATAATCCATACAACAACAACCAGGTGGGTGAAACCCATGATTATATAGCAAGAGTGGCAGGTGAGCGAACATACCCGTGGCGGATCTTTGCGGTAGCCGGAAAAGAAGAGGAGCTGATCAGCAACAACATGGTTTATTTGCTGGCGTCCCGTGCTGAAATGGAAGATATTTCATGGATCAAACCCGGCGTAGTGATGTTCGACTGGTGGGGCAAGAACAATATTTATGGCGTTGACTTTAAGGCTGGCGTTAATACGGAAACAGCCAAATACTTCATAGACTTTTGTGCGGAAAAAGGATTCCGCTATTTTCTTTTCGATGACGGGTGGAGTCCCAAAGATGACCTGCTTCATGCGGTTCCCGGTTTAGATATGGAGGAAGTGACCGCTTATGCAAAAAATAAAGGCGTGGATATAATGCTGTGGGTGATCTGGAATACGTTGAAAGATCAGTGGCAGGAGGCATTTGATCTGTTTGAACGCTGGGGCATTAAAGGCATTAAGATGGACTTTATGAACCGGGACGATCAGCCGATGGTAGCGTTTTACGAAGCAGTTGCCCAAAAGGCTGCAGAAAAAAAGATGGTGGTCAATTTTCACGGAGCCTACAAGCCCTGCGGAT
>NZ_DAOMOZ010000325.1:0-3570 GCF_035444585.1 Agriterribacter sp. | reverse complement strand
AGCAAAAGCATCAATTCGTACCAATACAGGTAGGTTTCCTTTGTAAATTTTACAGTTTCCTTTGTTGTAGCGCTCACGTTGCAAAATTGAGTGGCAAATATATGTGTTAAATCCCAGATTTTAAATTTCAAATTCTGAGGTTGGTCTCATCAAAATTCTGATTTTCAGCTTTATTTTCAGGATTCAGTATAGATTTGCGCTTTGTATAAACTGGATAACATATCGTTAGCGCAATTCCGGAATTACGGGCAGGCCAGCTTTACCTTTTCTGAAAATGTAACCGGTTTTTGCGGCAAAAACGGCAGCGGAAAAACCAATCTGCTGGATGCCATCTATTACATGTGCTTTACCAAAAGCTATTTTGGGAAAACGGATATACACAACACACAACAGGGAAAATCGGGCTTCCGGCTCAGCGCACAGGTTACCGTAAAGGACAAAAGTCATAATATAACATGCGTACTGCGTGAAAATGGCAAGAAAGAGTTTGGGGTAGACAATGAAAATTATACAAGATTTGCTGCTCATATAGGCAAATTCCCGTGCGTAATGATAGCGCCCGACGATGTGGCGATCATTACCCAGGCAAGTGAAGAGCGGAGGAAATTCATTGATTATACCATTTCGCAACTGGATGCCGCCTACCTGCAAACCCTGATTGATTACAATAAATTATTGCAGCAGCGCAACAGCCTGCTGAAGCAACTGGCTGAACGGAACAATGCAGATGAAAGTTTGATGGAAGTCATTTCTGATCAGCTTGTGCATGCCGGTAATTTTATTTACAGGAGCCGCAGGGCATTCCTGGAAACTTTTATACCTGTTGTGCTTAAATTGTACGACTCGATCGCAGAACATGAAGAAAAATTAACAATAACCTACAAAAGTCACTTAGGATCAGATGATTTTAAAAAATTACTTACAAAAAACAAGAACAAAGATATAGCACTTCAACGCACCAGCCAGGGGGTGCACCGCGATGATCTTGAGCTGAATCTCGAAAGCTACCCCTTTAAAACCACCGCTTCGCAGGGACAGAGAAAGAGCCTGCTGTTTGCACTAAAGCTGGCCGAATTTGAAGTGCTGCTGAAGCATACAGGGTTTCCCCCCCTTTTATTGCTGGATGATGTATTTGAAAAATTAGACGAAACCCGTATGAAGAACCTGCTTATCAAAGTATGCGTGGAAAACAAGGGGCAGGTTTTCATTACCGATACCCACTGCAGCCGCCTCAAAGAAGCGCTGGAGCAATTGCGGGTAAGCCATGAAATCAAATCCCTGTGACGGCTATTACCCGAACAGATCGCTGCTCAGGTACCTGTCGCCCCTGTCGCACACGATAAAAACGATGACCCCCGAAGAAATTTCTTTGCTTAATTTCAGCGCAGCTGAGGCGGCTCCGCCGCTGCTCATACCGGCGAATATACCCTCTGCTTTAGCGAGCTGCCGGGTAAGTTCCACCGCTTCAGACTGCGAAACATCCATGATCCGGTCTACCCTTTCCGGTTCAAAAATTTTAGGCAGGTATTCTTTCGACCACCGGCGGATACCGGGGATAGACGACTCTTCGGTAGGCTGACAGCCGATGATCTGTATTGCAGGATCCTTTTCCTTTAAATACCGCGAGCACCCCATGATCGTTCCGGTGGTTCCCATGGAACTTACAAAGTGCGTAACCGTGCCCCGGGTATCCTGCCAGATTTCCGGACCGGTTGTGTTATAGTGCGACATTACGTTGTCGAAATTGGCAAACTGGTTGAGCAGGTAATGATCTCCTCCGGCAGCCTTTTCCCCGGCATAATCCCTGCATGCTTCTATGCTTTCGAGCAAAGTAACTTTTGCACCATATGCTTCCATCGTTAAAACCCTTTCCCGCGTAGAGTTGGAAGGCATCGCCAGCTCAACTTCCATTCCAAACAGGTTAGCAGTGAGCGCCATGGCTATGCCGGTATTTCCGCTTGTGGCTTCTATCAGCTTTGTATTTTTATTGATGTCGCCCCGGTCCAGCGCGCTTTTGATCATGTTAAATGCCGGGCGGTCTTTTACGCTTCCACCCGGGTTGTTGCCTTCGAGCTTGGCAAATATTTTTACATTGCTGTTTGTGTTCAATTTCTGAAGTTCAACAAGGGGAGTATTGCCTATTAAATCTGCTACGCTTGCCATTATACATTATTTTTGATCTTTCTTTCTTCTATTATTATTTCAGAGTTGTGGTATACAAACGACCCGGCCGGAACGCTGTGCGTAAGCCACACGTTACCCCCGATGATACTATTGCGGCCGATAATGGTATCGCCGCCCAGCACCGTGGCGTTGGAATAGATGATAACATTATCCTCTACGGTTGGATGACGTTTTACGGAAACCATGCTCTTATCCACACTTAAGGCTCCCAGGGTGACACCCTGGTATAGTTTCACATAATTGCCAATGATCGCTGTTTCTCCAATCACTATCCCCGTTCCATGGTCAACATAACAATATTCCCCGATCTCTGCCCCCGGATGTATGTCAATACCCGTTTTTGAATGGGCATACTCAGTGAGTATCCTGGGCAGTAACGGCACATCAAGCGTTAACAACAAATGCGCAATACGGTAAAAGCACAAAGCATAAAAACCAGGATAAGCCCTTATTACCTCAAATTCGCTTTTTGCTGCAGGGTCTCCGTTTAAGATGGCTTCCACATCTGTATTTAATACACGGTACAGCTCAGGTGTGCCTTTAAAAAACCGGGTTGATATCAACTCATTATTGCAATCGCAGCATGCTTTGGTTGCATTCAGCATTCGGGTGAGTGCCGTTTCGAGACGTTTAAATTCCTTTTCAATATCTTCCACAGCATCATAATTCCGAACAGACAACTCGGGGTACAATACGCAGATCAGTGCCGAGGCCCACTGTGCAATGGTTTCATTGGGAGGAACGTCTTCTAAAACCTGCTGCTTATTAAAAATATACTGGCTCAGTTTTTTTGTCATTGAAGTATTGTGCTTAAATGGTACATATATGCCTTTAAAGCCGGACGACAAAGGTAAGCGCAATTGACAGCATATTAAACAATGAAATATGTTTAACGTCTATTTTTCGGTTTGAGATGCCAATAATAAAAACTTAAGCCAAAGTACACAGATGCTTTCCGGAGACGCCTATAAAATCTTATCTTTGCTGTTTTGGCTTTAATTGATAATGATGACCGTTATTTTAGTGTTCTTTTTTGCGCATTGGTTTTTATCGTTGTTTTTTCATTCTTTCTTTTTGCACCGCTATGCCTCTCACCAGATGTATACCACATCTAAATTCGGGGAAAAGCTGATCTATTTTTTAACCTGGTTTGCCCAGGGTTCCTCTTATCTTGTTCCGAGGGCTTATGGTGTAATGCACCGGATGCATCATACCTTCAGCGACACGGAAGAAGACCCTCATTCGCCTCATTTTTTTAAAGATATATGGCAGATGATGATGCACACGGCAGCAATTTACAGTGCTTTTATTACGGGCAAAAATGTTCCCGATAAACAATTTACTGAAGAATACCTTCCCGTATGGGAAAAGCTCGACAGGTTCGGC
>NZ_DAOMOZ010000324.1:0-3657 GCF_035444585.1 Agriterribacter sp. | reverse complement strand
ATGAACAATATGCTTCCCCCGCTGCCGTGTTGTATGATCTGTTTGGCTGTAGCCTGCGCCAGCAAAAAGCTGCCGCCCAGGTTCAACTGCATTACTTTATACAATGAGTCGGGAGGGTAATCCAGAAAGTCGCCAAACAAAGTAATGCCGGCATTGGCAATGGCAATAGTGAGCTTACCAAATTGCGCTATTGTTTCATTGACCATTGCGGTAATAAAATCCGGGGAAGATACATCGCCCGGTAATGCCATACAGGAACCGCCTTTTTTGGCAATAGCAGCAGCGGCTTCCGTTGCTAATTTTTCATCTATGTCATTCAACACAACCGATGCGCCCTGTGCAGCCAGTTGCTTTGCAATTTCAAAGCCAATGCCCTGGCCCGCACCTGTTACAATTGCTACCTGTCCATTGAATGCTTTTGAAGGGTCATACATACCATACTGATTTCAAATCTTAAATTTCAAATTTAATGCGAATCTCTTGTTACTTCACTCCCTGATGAGCCCCTGAGGAAATCAAAATCAGCGCCCAGATGTGCCTGTTCCACATGCTGAAGATACAGATTCACATACCCGCGTTTGTAAGGTGAAGGAGGTTGTACGCTCTGCGCTTTCCTTTTTTTCAACGTTTCCGCTGTTATATCTGCATGCAGGGTCCTTTGCTCCACATCGAGTGTAATCATATCGCCGTTCTGGATGAGCGAAAGATTGCCGCCAACGGCGGCTTCCGGTGATACATGCAGCACTACTGTTCCGAAGCCCGTTCCGCTCATCCTGCCATCGGAAATGCGGATCATATCGGTTACGCCTTTGGCCAATAATTTTTTAGGCATGCCCATATTGCCCACTTCGGGCATACCCGGATAGCCGGCGGGGCCCACATTTTTGAGCACCATAACGCAGGTTTCATCAATATCCAGATCGGGATCGTCAATCCTGCTCTTGTAATCTTCAATATCTTCAAACACTACCGCCCTGCCGGTATGCTTCAGCAAATGTGCGCTGGCTGCTGAAGGCTTCAGCACCGCGCCCGCTTCACAAACATTTCCCTTAAGCACCACTATACCTGATATTTTGTTGAAGGGTTCAGCACTGGTGGAGATCACTTCCCGGTTGTAGCATTCTGCGTCGGAAAAATTTTCTGCTATGGTTTTACCGTTTACCGTTATGCAATCTTTATGCAGCATGCTTTCCATTTCCTTCATCACTGCAGGTAAACCTCCTGCATAGTACAGGTCTTCCATGAAATATTTTCCCGAAGGCTGCAGATTAGCGATGAGCGGTATGCCTTTGGAATGGATATCAAAATCTTCAATAGAGATATCCACTCCTGTTCTTCCGGCTATTGCCAGTAAATGCAGCACAAAGTTAGTAGACCCCCCGATAGCCGCATTTACCTTAATGGCATTTTCAAATGCTTTTCGGGTGAGGATATCCGATAGTTTCAGGTTTTCTTTTACCATTTCCACAATGCGGATCCCCGACAGTTGGGCCAGTACTTTCCTCCGTGAGTCCGCTGCCGGGATAGCGGCATTGCCCGGCAGCGACAGGCCGAGCGATTCTACCATGCAGGCCATGGTGGAGGCCGTACCCATCACGGCGCAATGCCCGCGGCTTCTGCACATGCAGGCTTCCGCAACGCTCAGCGCTTCCTGCGACATGGAACCCGACCGAACGGCTTCACTGAAACGCCAGATATCACTGGTGCCGATATCTTTACCTTTATATTTTCCTGTGAGCATGGGGCCGCCGGAAACCACCAGGGTGGGTAAATTTACACTGCAGGCGCCCATTACGAGCGAAGGAGTGGTTTTATCGCAGCCGCAAAGCAATACCACACCGTCCATCGGGTTGGCACGGATGGACTCTTCCACGTCCATGCTGGCCAGGTTACGGTAAAGCATAGCCGTAGGCTTGATCAGCGTTTCTCCCAAAGACATTACGGGGAATTCAACCGGGAAACCGCCGGCCTCGTATATGCCGCGCTTTACAGATTCGGCCAGCTCCCTGAAATGGGCATTGCAGGGCGTTAGCTCAGACCATGTGTTGCAAATGCCGATAACAGGCTTTCCTTCAAACTCATAGGAAGGGATACCCTGATTTTTCATCCATGCCCGGTATATAAAACCATCTTTGCCGGCTTTTCCAAACCAGCCGCGGCTGCGCAGTTCATTACTCATGATAAGCGATCCTTTTTTTAAAGGTATGGCTTTTTTGTATTTGAGATTTGAGATTGAAAATTTGGACAGACATTTTCACGCCCTCGGCCCAAACCTGTTAGGACTGCTCAACTTCGAAGCAGCGCGGCGGTCCTGGCAGGTTCCCATTTCCACATTTTATACTGTCACCGCATCTTCTTTCAATACTTCCTCAATAGCTGCAAGCAACGCTTTTACATCATCGGGAAAGATCTGGCCGATATTTCCAATGCGGAAAGCATTGGCCTTGCTGAGCTTGCCGGGATAAATAACGAATCCTCTTTTGTTCAGCTTTTCGTAAAAAATCTCAAAATTGAAACCGGGGTCTGAAGGATACAGAAAAGAAGAAATGATATGTCCCTGGATCCCGGGCTTAAGGTATTGCCTGAAACCGAGTGCGGTCATTCCCTCATCCAGGATTTGCTTGTTGGCTTTATACCTTTGCTCACGGGCAGGGATGCCTCCTTCTTCTTCCAGCTCTTTCATGGCCTGCCGGAAAGCCATAAGGCTTAAGGTTGGCGGTGTAAACCGGAATTGCCCGCTGGCTTCCAGCCCCGCCCACTGATCGTACAGATCAAGGCTCAGGCTGCGCGCCAGTCCTTTTGCTTTTTCCAGCTCACTGCGTTTGCACAATGCAAAAGCAAAGCCCGGCACGCCTTCAATGCATTTATTGGAAGAAGAAACAAGAAAATCAATTTGCATAGACTTCATATTCATTGTAACGCCTCCAAAGCTGCTCATGGCATCTACTATAAATGTTGTGCCATATTTTTTACAAGCTGCGGCAATTTCCGCTACAGGATTGAACAAACCCGTGGTGGTTTCACTGTGAATGCAGGCCACATGCGTAATGCCGGGATGATCTTTCAAAAAGGTTTCCGTTGCTTCGGGTGTTACAATCGCATCTTCATCAAAACGAAGTACGTTGTGATTCAGCCGGTGAATGCCTGCCATTTTCACGATCCTTTCTCCGTAAGCGCCATTGGCCAATACCAGCAGTTTGTCTTTTTCTCCCACTACACTGCTGATCACGCTCTCTACGGCAAAAGTACCGGAGCCCTGGATGATCACGCATTCGTAATCATCTTCTTTGCTAACCTGAGCCAGCTTCAATAATCCATTGCGGATATCTTTTACCGCATCTATAAATGCATGATCCCGGGAACCCATGTCTTTCAACATGGCTTCTTTTACAGTTAAGGAAGTAGACAGGGGGCCGGGCGTAAACAATAAAGAACGAACAGACATAAATGATAAAATTTAATATTAATGTGTTTGAACATTTTGAAATTCAGCTGTAACGGTCAATTCGCTTTTCCTTGCACGAACAGCACGTTTGTAAAAAAATATACATGCTGCCGCCAGCAATAAAAGAGATATTACAGCCTGGAAATAGGTAAATTTCATAAGCACTACCGACCAGTTCATTTCTTTCATAAAAAATTCTTTGTACAGCATCA
>NZ_DAOMOZ010000323.1:0-3693 GCF_035444585.1 Agriterribacter sp. | reverse complement strand
TCATTATCCGCACCAAAAAAAACCTTCCTCGTTTTTGTTTGCTCAAGCACCCCCATACTTAAAAAATTTACACTTCAAACCAGTATTGCGCTTATTCTAAAATGACCTAATTCCCGAAGCTGCTACAAAGTAATATTTTCATAATTATACTTAAGCTTCATACCGGCATGTAAAATTACTAATAAAATCTTCTGCGGTTCCTTTTATTCCAGTACAACACCAGCAAAAAGCCTACCAGAGCGCCGCCCAGGTGCGCCCAGTGGGCTACATTGTCGCCGGCAGAATTGCGAACGCCCATATAAAATTCCATAGCCGCATACATCAATACAAACCATTTGGCTTTAATGGGTATAAAAAAATACAAATATATAAGGCTGTTGGGGAAGAGATAACCGAATGCCGCAAGGCAGCCAAAAACTGCACCCGAAGCACCTACGGTGGCAGTATTGATCTTGAAATTGGGAGAATACAAAAGATCCGCCTGCTGATCCGGAGATAAAGAATGAAAGAGCTCCATGATGGGAACGTTCTCGATATACAAAACGCCCAGATGCAATAGCCCTGCTCCCAGACCGCAGGCCATATAAAAAATGAGGAATCTTTTAGCGCCCCAGTAATTTTCCAGTACATTGCCAAACATCCACAATGCAAACATGTTGAAGAAAATGTGTCCAAAGCTTCCATGCATAAAAAGATGTGTTACCAACTGATGCGGCCGGAAATAAACCGAATGCACATCATGCAATGCAAAAAGATTCTCCAGTGAAAACATTCCCGTTTGCTGAAATGTTACCTGGGCTAAAAAAACCAGTCCATTGATGATCAGTAAATTTTTTACCACAATTGGCAATACCTGAAATCCACCCGGGCGAAATTCTGTCATAATTATTCAATTGATTAATGTGCGAAAATAAACCATACGGCATAATGAGGCTGTCTAAAAAGCAATAATTTACCACAAAGTCATGAAGACACGGAGAAAATAAACCCGGAACATTATTACTTATGTCGTCAATGATGATCATCAGGCATATCCTCTAAACCGCACCATTAAAACAGTTCCTTCATGCCGCTACTATATTATCTTAGTTTTAACTGAACTACATTTTCAATATGATGCGTATGGGGAAACATATCTACAGGCTGTACTTTTGTTACCTCGTATTTTTCATGCAGCAGCTGCAGGTCCCTGGCCTGCGTGGCACTGTTGCAGCTAACGTATACCACCAGCGGGGCCCGCATTTCCAATATTTTCTGCACTAATTTATCGTGCATACCGGCGCGGGGTGGATCGGTAATGATTACATCGGGTTTCCCGTGCTGCATAAAAAAAGCATCATTGCATATATCAATTACATCTCCCGAAAAAAAATCTGCATGTGCCACATTATTCAATAAAGCGTTCTCTCTTGCATCAGCTATGGCTTCGGGTATAAGCTCCACACCTATAACTTTTTTTGCCAGCTTGCTTACAAAAATGCCGATGCTGCCCGTGCCGCAATACAGGTCGTATACCGTTTCATTGCCGGTTAACTCAGCAAATTCCCTGGTTACCTGGTATAATTTCTCGCCCTGCCGGCTGTTGGTTTGAAAAAAAGATTTCGGGCTTATCTTGAACCGGAAGTCTTCGAGCCATTCCGTGATATACCCTTTACCATAATATATTTCGGGTTCCAGGTCGTATATGCTGTCGTTTCTTTTGGGATTGATGGTATACAGTAAAGTGGTAATGGAAGGAACCCGGGCCAGCAAATGATCCATCAACTTTTGCTGTTCTGCTTTTTCTTCATAGGCCACACAAATATTTACCATTACTTCACCAGTGGTGCATACCCGTATAATAAGATTACGCAGCCATCCGGTGTGTTGCCGGATATCATAAAAAGGATATCCCTGCCGTATAGAAAATTCACGCACAGTGTTTTTGATAAGATTGGTGGGCTCTTCCATCAGGTGACAGGTAGTGATATCAATAACCTTATCAAAAATACGCGGTACATGAAAGCCCAGCGCAGGGTCTTCTTTTCTTTCGCCCCGCGGTTGCAGGGGCAGGGGATCATTTTGTATTTCATCCCATGTTTTATACCTGTGGTTGCTGAAAGTAAATTCTAATTTATTGCGGTAGCGTACGGTTTTATCGCAACCCAGAATAGGCATTACGGGCGGCAGGTTGATGCGCCCCAGCCTGCGAAGGTTTTGCTCTACTTCATTTTGCTTATATGCCAGTTGTTGCTCATAAGGCAGCATCTGCCATTTGCATCCCCCGCAAATCCCAAAATGACTGCAAAAAGGTTCGGTCCTGTTCGCAGACAGGGTATGTATGCGAATAGCTTTCCCTTCTGCCCAGTCTTTTTTATTTTTTCCCAGTAACACATCCGCTATGTCGCCCGGAACAGCGCCTTCAATAAAAATTACTTTGCCATCTATCCTGCCGAGAGATTTGCCCTCTGCTGCGTAATCCTCTACCAGTACCCGTTCCAGCACCTGGTTTTTGACTTTTTTTCGGCTCATGAACCGCAAAAGTACGCCTTGTGCGCCATGCTGCATCCAATCCTACAGCCAATCCTTATCTTCAAGCTCAAAAACTTCGTGTGCCTTACAATTGAGTACTGCTGCAATTTTGAAGGCCAGCATTGCAGAAGGAACGAACCTGCCGGCTTCAATTGCAATGATGGTTTGCCGGGCAACTTTCACTTTTTCGGCCAATTCTGCCTGTGTCATATTTTGCTTTGCCCGCTCAACTTTAATAAAATTCTTCATCCCGCATCATTTTAATATTGCCTGATGCTTCAGATAATGAAAGCTTATTGTGGCAATAATGAGCGTCAGGGCTAAAAACTGGTAGGCAGAAACAGAAAGGATCACATCATACTCCCGCCTGAAACGCCAATTGAGAAAAAGATAATTGTAAAGATGAGTAATAGAAAACGCCACGATGATAGCGCGTGTTAACGCCTTGAATTTAAGGCCATGCATCATTTCGTCGTCTGTTCTTTCTTTGGAAAAAAAGATAAAAACAAGTCCCCAGCTAAGCCCGACGGCCAATTCATTGGTATCAAGAATCCCCTTTTTATGATACTGCCGAAAAAAGCTGATCACTCCTGCGATAATTATCAGCAGCCCTAATATTTTTACCCAATATGAATAAGGAAAAGAACTTTGCTTCATAAAAGTAATTTTTACATTACCAAATGTAATGTATAGTTTACATTTATAAAATATTACCTGCTTCCTTTCACGGAATATTTTAAATTTTTACGCAGCAATGAATTATGGGTTTAGCAGAACTTGAGCTATTTGGTATTGATCGTTAACCGGTTATACGCTTTAAAAAGATGAAAAACCAGGAAACCGGATGGGTTGGGTTGGCGATTGGGAGTAAATCATCCCGCAAAATAAAAGATTAAGAAAAAAATAATTTTAATGAAAAATACTGTAGATTTGGCACCGTAAATAAAAAAAAGGTCTTCTGTAGAAACAGATGACCTCTAACGATTGCTTGCCATATGAAAATTCTTAATCAGTCTTGTTCTGTAAATGATCGCAACGTTGCTGCTTTCATTTAGATGCCTCTAACACTTGCCATTTTCCTGCTTCACGATTGCTTGTCTTTTTCTCTTTCCTCATTTGCTGATGTAAAAGTAGTACGCGAATTTTTACCCTGCAAAACAAGTTGTTCGTAATTTTATCATG
>NZ_DAOMOZ010000322.1:0-3709 GCF_035444585.1 Agriterribacter sp. | reverse complement strand
GCATCAATAACCCCAAGCCGGGTGCGGTGTAAAGGATCTGTGTCTACATCGGTTGGGTACCACTGATCCATTATGCGCCGTGGCGTAAGGGCATCGGTTGGAACATAGTTGATCCAGGTGCCATCTTCTAACTGTACAACCGGCGACTTCACACTTCCGCGGGCAAACTCCTTTACCACATCTGTTTTCATCTCTGCCGCTATACTTCGTACTTCTTCAGCACGGGGATGGTTAAACGCAGCCAGTGCTTTAGCAAATACTTCCAGTCCGCCCACATAATATGCCTGGTTAAAGGCCCACTCTCTTTCCGCTTTGGTAAGATCATTGAGCGCCCCAAGGATCAGCCCTGTTTTATTGGCTCCTTCATTTGATTTGGCTACCTGCGCCAGGCACCAGTCGAGCGTTTTAAGGGAATTCGGAAGCAACTGTTCAAATTGTTCTCTGTTTCCCGACAATAAATAGTTTTGAGCAATGGCATACAGTTGCCCGGGCGAATACACGCCCCAGTTGGCAAAGCCTCCTATCCTTCCGTCTTTCTGCTGCTGGCTTTTGAACATGGCGGCATACTCATCCTGCGCTACCTTATCATACCCGCGCAAGCCATAGATCATATAATCTACATACACTGCCTGGTTAATGGGCCAATCTGCATTCCTTTGCCCATAGGCCGTATTGGCGTAAGGCAGGTCCATATGATCCTTTCCATCTATATCAAGCGTATGCCGCGGCAGAATAAGCGAATGCCAGAGATTAGCCCGATACAAGTCATTAACCTCTTGTTCAGGCACATTAAAATATGCGCCCTTTGCGAGCCAATTTTCCCAATAGTCTGTTATACTTTTCTTTGCCGCCGCAAAACCAAGATTATTTAATCTTATGGCTTCAGATGAAACAATAGCAGGTGAAGGCAGCTTCGCTACAAACGCGGCAGTTTCTCCTTCCGAAAGATCGCCGGAAATGGTCAATTCAATTTGCTGACCGTTTTTGTTTGATATGGCATCGCCTGCTTTAACCGTAACGCTCTTTCCGGTCTCCAGCAACAAAAAAATATTACCGGTTTGCTTATCAGCAACAGCCCAGTTGTCCTGTATTTGTATGGCTTCAACTTCGTGATCTTTTAATTCATTGTGAAGTGATATACCAAAACTAAAGGTTCCGGCTTTACCGGATATATTCACTTTGCTAAACATTACGCTGGGTATATACCCACGTATGGTAGTGCCTAAATCAACCAGTGGAGAGGCAAATTGTTCTATAGTAGCTACCTGGCCATTCTTTTCCAAACTGGTGATGATCACAGGCAGTCCATTATCTATTTTCTGCTGTTTCCATGCACTTTCCTTCCAAAGCAGGTCGAGCCTGAATTTGTGCGGAGAAGCGAAATCCGGACGAACATTTCCCCACCTGTCAACCGCAAACTTATAAACAGAGCCATGAGCCGCTGCTGTTACGGTAAGGTGCCCCGTGGTACCCATCCACCTGGTTTGCCAGGAAGCATCCCATTGCAGCGGGTTGCCAAAGTCGGGCCACAGCTTATTGAATGTATCGAGTGACGCATCCGGCTGTTCTGCAACGGCA
The DNA here is from genome assembly GCF_035444585.1 of Agriterribacter sp. Taxonomy (GTDB): domain Bacteria; phylum Bacteroidota; class Bacteroidia; order Chitinophagales; family Chitinophagaceae; genus Agriterribacter. The sequence continues at coordinate 2,131 of NZ_DAOMOZ010000322.1, read as the reverse complement.
TCGAGTACACGCTGTCCCTGCAATGAAGCCATATGCGTTTTAAAATCAACAGGCTTATCAGCCAGCGTAATAAACACATCCTGTTCGGGGAGCCACATGGCGCCATGACTAACGAGTTGTTCCAATCCAATGGTAAATCCCTGCGTGCCTTCCTTATCCAGCTGAACGGTAAGCAAAGGCGCATCGGGTTTATCCCAGGGATCATCTTTCAGGCGCGCTGCCTGCCCCGGCGAACCATTGATCATCAGGTAACCCCACATGGCATCGTCATCCACTGCATAGCCATCCTTCCACCCCGCTAATTTTCTTAGCGGAGCAGAAGGTGTGGGCCAATTGATATCGGCTATCAGTTCATCAGTATCACCCGCGCCGCAATTAAGCACAGATACTGCGGACACTTTATCGTTCTTTTCAATCCCCTTACCTGTAAGGGTTGAAACCGTAAGTCCGGGCGAGCCACTGATCAATTGTACAGTACGGGCCGTACGGGAATGCGCCGTATGGCCAAAGGATAGTTTCAACTTAACACTTTCCGTGCCCGCGGGTTTTGTTTGTGCAACAACGGATGATGTAAAGTATACATTCACTCCTAAACCCAGTACAATAGCTGTTAATGTAGCTAACTGTTTCATACCTGTCATGATGCTCTTCGCCTTGATCTTATCTCTTAAAGATAACTATTCATAATTGGGATTTTGCTCAAGCTGAGGATTTACGTCAATCGCAGATTGCGGTATCGGCAAAAGATAATTTTTTTCAGGATCGAAAACTTTTGTACCGCCTCCGGCAGGCACTACCGTATATACCGTGTTTCCTCCAACAATATCAATCTTAATGGCATGTACTGTTCCGTTGAGCTTAACTTCTGCAAGCCTGGAGCGCAACAGGTCGGGCAATCTTTTGTCTTCGAAAGCCAGTTCCACCCTTCTTTCCCGAAGAATGGCTTTACGCATATCTGCCTGGTTCAAACCCAAAGGCAGCCCGGGCAAATCAGAACGATCTCTCACAGCATTTACAGCATCATACACCGACTGGTCTGGACCTGTGGCTTCATTTCTTGCTTCGGCATAGCTCAGCAGCACTTCTGCATAGCGGAAGATGATAAAGTTTGCACTGTTGCCATTGTCCTGCGCGCCGGCATATTTCGGATTCACCATCTTACGAACATAATAGCCTGTTCTGGTTGATATGCTGCTGTTGTTCAGATCGGTGGCATTGAGACTTCCTACGCCCTGTTTCATGATCATCGTAGCCCCCAGCCATTCCGATTCATCGTACACTATAGATTCATAAAACCTTTTTTCCCGGTTAACGTATGGGTTCTGCGGATCGTAGCCCGATGCAGGATCGGTAATGGGCAGTCCGTTAGCCATTGCATATTCATCAACAATATCCTGCGTGGGATCTAAATGTCCCCAGCCGGTTAATGAGCCATTTACAAAGCGCGGTCCTATCTGCCCTACATAGTTAGCCAAAGACGTTCCGCCCAAATGCTGCCGGCTGAATATCACTTCCACGTTATTATTGTTCTCCTCAAAGAAAAGCGTAGCATAATCCGGGAACAGGTCGTATTTATTTAAGTCAATCACTTTTTGAAATGTAGTGGCGGCTTTTTCCCATCTTGATAAATCATTGTTCGGGTTTTTTAATGCACCCGCGTTAAACAGTTCACAGCTTCCCTGCAGGGTAAGCGCGGCGCCACGCGTTGCTCTTCCCGATTCTGCATCTACGGGCAGATCACCAGCTATGGCAGCACATTCTGAAATAATAAAATCAGCCGTTTCTTCAGATGTATTCCGCGACCTGAAAACCGCATCGCCCTGCTCGGTTAAATTAAGCACATCTGTAATAAGGGGCACTCCGCCATAGTAGGTCCATAATAAAGAATAAAAATACGCCCGCAGAAAACGCGCTTCCGCCAATCTTACTTTTTTCCAGCTTTCAGGCAAATCGGAAGCTGTTGCTTTTTCAATAAACAAATTACATTTCCGGATATTGGTATACTGGTTCCATTTGCTGGGTGTATTGCTGGGAATATAAAGACCAGGCCCGTAAACATTGGTGCTTACGCGGCCAGCCTGACCATTCAATGAATTGTCGGAATAATTATCCCAGGGATCATCTGTTGCCA
>NZ_DAOMOZ010000321.1:0-3714 GCF_035444585.1 Agriterribacter sp. | reverse complement strand
TTAAAAATAAAGATGCCATTATACCAGGCGGAAGGATACATAATTTCAGGCATTTTATGGATTTTCCCGAATCGGTTTTTGGGCAAAAAAGTTTACGCAAAAAACCCATCATCCACCCGGCATTTAAAAATGTGAACCGGGTTACCGACATCGTTATACATAGAGATATAATGCTGCATTTTCCCTACCATTCATTTAATGCGGTAATTGACCTGCTAAGGGAAGCGGCAATGGATCCCCATGTGCTTGAAATAAAAATTACGGCATACCGGCTGGCGCCCAATTCCAAAATTGCCAACGCTTTGATCAATGCACGCCGGAATGGTAAAAAAGTGACCGTTATGCTTGAGCTGCGTGCCCGTTTTGATGAGGAAGCCAACTTAGAATGGAAGGAGCGCTTTGAAGACGAAGGTGTGCTGGTATTGCTGGGTGTACCCAATATGAAAGTACACGCCAAGCTATGCGTTATTAAAAAGAAGCAGGGAAATAAGATCATCCAGTATGGCTTTGTAAGCACCGGCAACCTGAATGAAAAAACAGCTCTCCTGTACGGCGACCACTGCCTGCTCACTTCTAACCGCAGCATTATGGCGGATATCCACCGCGTTTTCAATTATTTGCTACAGCCGAAAGCTGGTCTGCATTACCTTAAAGCATGCCGGAGTTTAATGGTCAGCCCCATATTTATGCGAAAGCAGATAACGGCTCTTATTGATCAGGAGATCAGGAATGCAAAAAACGGCACACGGGCCGGCATATTGCTGAAGATGAATTCACTCTCGGATGAAGCCCTGATCAATAAATTGTATGAAGCTGCGGAAAGCGGTGTGGAAATACGTATGATCATAAGAGGCATATGCTGTATGCTTACCGAAAACAAACGATTTAAGACTGCCGTGCAGGCTATCAGTATTGTAGATGAATATCTTGAACACGCGAGGGTAATGATATTTCATAACGGCGGTAAACAAAAAGTGCTTATTTCATCCGCCGATCTGATGGTACGCAACCTCGATCACAGGGTAGAAACTGCAGTATACATTAAAGATCCCACCATTTGCAAAGAGCTCAAAGATATTTTGCTCATACAGCTAAAAGACAATGTGAAGGCACGATGGCTGGATAATGAACTGAGTAACGCCTACGTGAAGATCCCCGGCAAGAAAATAAGATCCCAGATTGAGACCTACAATTATCTTTTTAGCAGGGCTCATACATAAAGTATGCATCTAAGGATGCTTAACCGGATATACAGCATATCAAAGGTGTTTGTTGACAATTGTGGATTTTTATATATTACTCACCCGTAATTATTTAATAATATTGAGGCCCGAATCATTCATACAATTATACCATATTGAAATTAGCCGCTATTGATATTGGAAGTAACGCTGCCCGGTTACTGCTCAGTGAAGTGAAAATAAGCGATAACGGAAAACCGGTCTTTAATAAGCTGAACCTGGTAAGAGTACCGCTGAGACTGGGTTTTGATGTGTTTGAAAACAACGAGATCTCCAAAGAAAAAACAGGCATGGTTATGCAAACCATGAAAGCATACCGGCATCTGATGAATGCCTATGGAATTACTCACGTTAAGGCCTGCGCTACTTCGGCTATGCGGGATGCAGGAAATGCTCAGGATATCATCAGGAAAATAAAGCTGGAAACAGGCATCACCATTGAAGTGATCAGCGGCGAGGCGGAAGCCAGCTTTATATATGAAAACCATATCGCCGAAAATATGTCAAAAGACGATGCTTATCTTTACATAGATGTAGGCGGGGGAAGCACAGAACTTACGTTTTTTAGTAACGAAACACTGGTATTTAAGGAATCCTTCAATATCGGAACCATACGATTGTTGAAAAATATGGTAACAGAAGCGCATTGGGAGGGCATGAAAGATTATATAAAATCCAAAACAAAAGGCTACCGCTCTGTTATTGCCATTGGTTCGGGTGGAAACATCAATAAAATATTTTCATTGTCTAAAAAAAAGGAAGGCAAGCCTTTGCCTTTTGAATTGCTGAAAGATTATTATAAAGAACTGAGCGCTTTTACACTGGAGGAACGCATGCGTGTATATAAATTGAGGGAAGACAGGGCTGATGTTATTGTTCCTGCGCTTCTTATATACATCAACGTACTGCGGTGGACAGATGCAAAAGATATTTATGTTCCGAGAATAGGACTTGCTGACGGGTTAATCCAGCACTTATACAAGGAACTAACTACAATTTAACCGTCACAATTATTTTATGAGTGTAAATAAAGAAATCAAACGGGTTACTACCCATACCCTTCAGAAAATGAAAGCCGATGGGAAAAAGATAGCTATGCTTACCGCTTACGATTATTCGTTCGCCAAAACATTTGACGCAGCAGGAATAGACATTTTACTGGTGGGCGACTCCGCCAGTAATGTAATGGCAGGGCATGAAACAACGCTACCGGTAACCCTGGATCAGATGATCTATCACGCTTCATCGGTGGTAAGAGGTGCGAAGCGTTGCCTGGTGGTGGTAGACCTTCCCTTTGGTGCTTATCAGGGCAATTCAAAAGAAGCGCTGAATTCCACGATCCGTATTATGAAAGAAACAGGGGCGCATGCCGTAAAGCTCGAAGGCGGCGAGGAAGTGATAGAGTCCGTTAAAAGAATCATATCGGCAGGCGTTCCGGTTATGGGTCATTTGGGTTTAACGCCTCAGTCTATTTATAAATTCGGCACCTATACCGTAAGGGCCAAAGAAGAAGCGGAAGCCGAAAAGCTCCAGCGCGATGCCAGGCTTCTGGAAGAAACCGGGTGCTTTTCCATAGTGCTGGAAAAGATCCCGGCTTTGCTGGCCAAACTGGTAAGCACAAAGCTCCGTATTCCTACTATTGGCATTGGAGCGGGAGGCGACTGCGACGGGCAGGTATTGGTAATGCATGATATGTTGGGTATTACAAGTGAATTTAAACCGCGCTTTTTGCGGCAATACCTTAATCTTAATGAAGTCATAACCCGGGCCGTACAACAATATATTACCGATGTAAAGGAGGGTGACTTCCCGAATGAAAATGAACAGTATTAAAATTTATTATCTAAAATAAATATTCAGCTATACGCTATAATAGTTTAATTATCAATTTATTGATAGTTTTTATTAATTTTCACTGATCGGCATCCAGAATGTCATAAAGCTTCAGAGCCGGCGTTTGTGCTTTTAGCTTCATGTATAAACTCAAACAATTGGAAGCTACGGCCATCTTTGTATTTATACTCACCGTATCAAAATAAACAGATCGCATCTGCTTTTTTTCCTTTGCTATTACCCGCTCCGCAGTTTTATACCCGCTCGCCATATTCCCTTTATTGGTTTTCTCTGCAAAGATCGCGACGTTGGTAAACCTGGAATTATTGTTCTGAAGTTCCAGTATTTCGCAAACACAAATGCTGGTCGACTTTTTCTTCTTTAATTGGTCCACAAAGGCATCTACTTTAACGCCGTTTTCGCCTAAAATATTAACAGATGCTTTTATAAAGGCGGTCAGGTTAAACTGTTCGGGCTGAACTGCATCGCCATTTGCTTTTGCAGAGGATGCAGTCATGGCTAAAACAATGCACAAGCTGCCAAACCGGGTACGAAATGAATTTGCCATTTTGTTTGATTTAATCAAGTTAACAATACACGGTTTCACACAGTTGGAACCCGATTAAAATCGCCAGGCTTT
>NZ_DAOMOZ010000320.1:350-3717 GCF_035444585.1 Agriterribacter sp. | reverse complement strand
GCTCACTACCAATCTCTTTACCGGCGAATACCATACGGCGTTCAAAGGCAGGGGAATGCTGTTCAAGGAAGTAAGAGAGTACAGTGCCGGCGATGATGTGCGTTTTATTGACTGGAATGTATCTGCGCGTATGGGCGCTCCTTTCAGTAAGCTGTTTGAAGAAGAAAGAGAGCTTACCATGATGCTGCTGGTGGACATCAGCGCCAGCTCGTTGTTTGGAACGGTGCAGCAACGAAAAAAAGACCTGATCACAGAAGTGTGTGCCGTACTGGCTTTTTCTGCCGTAACGAACAATGATAAAGTAGGAGTTATTTTTTTCAGCGACAAAATTGAATTTTATATTCCTCCTAAAAAGGGGAAAGAGCATGTTCTCTATATCGTTCGCGAGCTGATAACCGTGCAGCCTAAAAGCAGGGGCACCAATCTTAATGAAGCGGTACGTTTTTTTAACAATGCGGTCAAGCAAAAAAGCATTGCTTTTATCCTGAGCGATTTCATGGTTGAGCAGTATGATGATCCTTTACGGATTGCCGGCAACCGGCATGATGTAATTGGCATTAAAGTATACGATAAAATGGATATGGACCTTCCCGAAATTGGTATGACTCAGGTAAGGGATGCGGAAACGGGCCGGACACAATGGATTGACACCAACGACAAAATGGTACAGTATAATTATCACGAACAGTTTGTACTGAATGAGGAAGCCTGCCGCCTTTCTTTTCTAAAATCGGGCGCCGACCTGCTTTACCTGCGCACCGATGAGGATTACGTAAAAGTATTGCAAAGATTTTTTTTAAAGCGAAAGAGATCGGCAAAGTAAAATGCCGGCGGCAACCTGCAATGAAAGAAAGCATATACATAGGAGGGCATGATCTGGAGCGGCAGGACAATGCTGGTTTGGGATGGAATTACGGCAGCAAACGGTTTTGTCCCACATTCATCCGGTGCCTGGCCGTGTTTTTCCAAAAAAGCTTTTTTTCACTGTTTGCCTTACCGGTGACTTTCTTTTTTTTTACCGGTCCCGTTCTTGCCCAAACTTCCGTAAAAGCTGCTTTAAACCGCGATCACGTACTGATAGGCGAGCCTGTTGAACTGAAAGTAGAAGTAAGAACAACTGCCAACCGCCCGCTAACCCAATGGGTTAACCTGCCCGACAGCTTTGATCATCTTGAAATAATAGGCCGGTCGCCTTTGGACTCTGTTGCTGAAGTATCTTTTACAACTTATCGCCAGACTATTACCGTTACCGGTTTTGACCCGGGCATATGGATGATCCCCGCTTTGGAGGTTAGGCTCAATAAAGAAATAGTGTATACCGATTCGCTGGCGCTGACCATTGTTCCCGTACAGTTAAAAGACAGCACCTATCACGATATAAGGGAGATCATTGATGTGCCCGATGCAGGAACGCCGTGGTGGTACTGGGTTGCGGGAATATTATCATTGGCAGCGCTGGGCATTTTGGTATGGCTATGGTTAAAATCAGGAAAGGATAAGCCAGTAGCTGCCGGTGCACATGCCAGCGCACGCTCCCCGCTGGAAGAAGCACTAAGCAATCTGCGTGCGCTGGAGTTGGGACCGTTGGTAAATAATGAGGAATGGAAAAAGTATTACAGCGAATTAACAGGCATATTTAAAATATATATAGAAAGAAAGTTCAGCAGCCCGGCTTTGCAAAAAACAACAGATGAACTGCTGTTGATGCTCAACAGTATGCTGGACAGGCAAATGATAAGTGAAACCGCCGAAGCGTTGCGGATATCCGATGCCGTTAAATTTGCCAGGTACCAGCCGGGGAAAGACACAGCATTTGCATCGCTGCATACTATTGAAAAAGCGATAAGGGCGCTGGATCATTTAAAGCAATAAAAGTGCTCAGAGATTATTTTGAACATATCGAATTCGCATATCCGGAGGTATTATTCCTGCTGCTGGTTATTCCGGTATTGGCGGGATGGTACATCAGTAATGCCGGCAGGCTGCGCGGTAACATGATGGTTTCTTCGCTTAAAAGCTTCCGCAATACACATTCCCTCAAAAGCAGGATCAGGTATATTCCTTTTGCATTGCGGATGCTGGCACTTACCTGTATTATTTTAGCGCTGGCCAGGCCGCAAACCCATAACGATGAAAAAAATGTGGAAGGCGAAGGAATAGATATTGTATTGTGCCTGGATGTGAGCGGTAGCATGCTGGCCCAGGATTTTCATCCCAACCGGCTGGAAGCAGCCAAAAAAGTAGCCGGAGATTTTGTGCGCAACCGGCCGGCAGACAGGATAGGGTTGGTGGTATTTGCAGGGGAGAGCTTTACGCAATGCCCGGTTACGGGTGATCACGCCGTATTGGAATCGCAGATATACCAGGTAGATGGAGGATTTTTAGTGGATGGAACAGCAATAGGCTCAGGGTTAGCCACGAGTGTTGACCGCTTACGCAGCAGTGAAGCCAAAAGCAAAGTGGTAATATTGCTTACCGACGGTGAAAACAACGGAGGGTTAATTGATCCTAAAACGGCCAAAGAAATTGCGAGATCGCTGAACATAAAAGTATATACCATTGGTATGGGTTCAGATGGGTATGCCAGCACCCCGGTGCAGGGCCCGGGCGGCCAGATCATTATGCAGCAGGAAAAAGTGAATATTGATGAACCCCTGCTAAAGGAAATAGCTGCGGAAACAGGAGGGCAATATTTTCGTGCCAAAGCCAACCACGGGCTCGAAGCGATCTACCGGGAAATAGATCAGCTTGAAAAAACAAAGATCAATATCACTACAACCAGGTTGTATACGGAGCGCTTTCATCCGCTGGCATTAATGGCCATCGGGTTTGTTTTTGCAGAATTATTGCTCCGGCTAACGGTGTTCAGGCAGTTTCCGTAGCGTTTCATCTTTTACCTGCCATCCATTGCTCCACATCCTGCTTATGTGGATACCATAGCCGGGGCGGTCATTGTTTTCTTGTTTCAGGTGACAGGGTGACACGGGGACGGAACTGAGATGGTCGCTCTGGTCTCACAGGATCCACAAAAATAATGAGGTTTATTTCTTATTTCTGTGCTGCAATCGTGCATGCGTCATTCGTTCGCGCAAGCCGCCTTCTTTACGCATCCACCCACATGCGTTACCTCCCTTACATCCACCAGGTGCGCGGCTTCTGCCAGCTTTATCAGGTAAATGCACACTGTTAGCGGGGCTATTATAGAAGTGCTGTCACTGCAAAGCGCATCCTCCACTACCTGCTCCCAACAGTGCAGCCAGTTGCCGAGCGACCGGTAGCTGAAAAACTGTTGAAATGCCCGGTAGGGATCACTATATTCTTTTTCAGACAGGCAGCGCGGAAATTCCTTCCACACATCGGCGCTAAC
>NZ_DAOMOZ010000320.1:0-340 GCF_035444585.1 Agriterribacter sp. | reverse complement strand
ATATTCTTTTTTGTTTTATTCATTCGCCTGCTTCAACGCTTGAATTTCAATTTCAACCGATATTCTAAAGTTAGTTCGTTTAATTTTTTCAATTATTGGTTTTATACTCGGAATTATTCCTTTAAGTTTTGCTTTTACTATTACGCCAATTGTTCCTGTATATGCTAAGCCAAGTTGGTTTGCAATTTTTCTTGCCTTATGGTCATCTAAAATAATTGTGCTGTTGGGTGTTTCCAAAGCCAAAGCAATTGCACTGGATTCACCTTTCTCTATTTGCAGTTCAAGAAGCTGCTGCTTGGACATGTCAGCAACACTTAAAATTTCAACCCATTTCGGAAGT
>NZ_DAOMOZ010000319.1:0-3843 GCF_035444585.1 Agriterribacter sp. | reverse complement strand
TTCGTGCAATGATAAATGTAGGAGCCAGAACCCTTTCTTTACAAGATTTTTCTGAGATCGTACTTAACAACAGCAAAATTGAACTCCATAGCCGGGCACTTGAAAAAATGGAAGCCAGTTTTCAGTTCCTCAGGAATTTTTCGGATCAAAAACTTATTTACGGTATCAATACAGGTTTTGGACCCATGGCGCAATATAAAGTAAGCGCCGAAAATGTTTTACAGCTCCAGTACAACCTCATTCGCAGCCACAGCTCGGGCAGCGGCAATTATCTTTCTCCCGCCCTGGTAAAGGCGCTGATGCTGGCCCGGCTTAACAGCCTGATGCAGGGACATTCGGGGGTACATACGGATGTAGCTGTGGTGTTGAAAGAACTCATCAATAATGATATTACGCCCTGCATTTTTGAGCATGGCGGCGTTGGCGCCAGCGGCGACCTTATACAACTGGCGCACCTGGCACTGGTGCTCATTGGTGAAGGGGAAGTAATGGTGAACGGTGAGCCCCGGCCTACCGGAGAAATTTTTAAAAAATTTGGTATAGTTCCGCTGTCTGTGCACATTCGTGAAGGGCTTGCTATATTAAACGGTACTTCAGCCATGACGGGTATCGGGCTTCTTAATATTATCCAGGCAAAGAAATTGTTGCAGTACGCTGTAATGCTTTCTGCAATGACCAATGAAGTGGTAGAAGCCTATGACGATCATTTTTCGTGTGAGCTGAATATCGTAAAAAAGCACAAAGGACAAAACAAGGTGGCGGCAATGCTGCGCGATGTATTAAAAGACAGTAAGCTGATCCGCAGCCGTTCCGAATATTTGTACAATCCCGAAAACATCAAACACGATGTTTTTGAAGATAAGGTGCAGGAATATTATTCGCTTCGCTGCGTTACCCAGGTGCTGGGCCCTGTTTTGGATACTATTGAACAGTCCGAAAAAATTGTGGTAGATGAGCTCAATTCGGTAAATGACAACCCGGTGATAGATCACGAGAATCATAATATCTTCCATGGCGGCAATTTCCATGGCGACTATGTTTCCCTTGAAATGGATAAGCTGAAAACTGCCATTACCAAGCTATCCATGTTGTCTGAAAGACAACTGAATTATTTGCTGAACAACAAGCTGAATGAAAAATTCCCGCCCTTTGTGAACCTGGGTGTGCTGGGACTTAATTTCGGCATGCAGGGCATGCAGTTCACCGCTACCTCTACCGTAGCGGAGAACCAAACCCTTTCTTTTCCCATGTATGTGCACAGCATTCCCAATAACAATGATAACCAGGATATAGTAAGCATGGGTTGCAATGCGGCGCTGATCACCAAAAAAGTTATTGATAATGCTTTTGAGGTGCTGGCTATACAAATGATAACGGTATTGCAGGCTATTGATTATGCGGAATGCGCCGACAGGTTATCTCCTGCAACAAAAGAAATGTATACTACTGTGAGAAAGATCTTCCCCAGGTTTATTGACGATCAGCCACGCTACAGGGAGCTGGAAAAAGTAAAAGATCATTTCCTGCAAAATAATATTGACTTTTTTGAAGTGCATGAAGCAGCCCGGGTAGCTATACATTAGCCTTTCATACAAATACATTATTTTACAACAAATTTCTACGGATCAATGAAACGGATCGTAATAAATTTTTCTCACAGGGGAGATCGTATATGCGAAGTTCTCCCGAAGCCGATCCGGGACAGGCATCCGTTTATTAAAAGATAAAAAGTATACGGATGAAATGCGCATTGGTTACAGGTGGTTCAAGAGGTATAGGCAGAGCTGTTTGCATAAAGCTGGCTGCAATGGGTTATTATGTGCTGGTGAATTATAAAGCCAGCGGGGAAGAAGCTCAAAAAACAATATCATCGCTTCGTGAAAGAGGCGGGAACGGGGAATTGCTGAAATTTGATGTGGGCGTTAAGGAGCAGGTAACGCAGGTGCTGGGCGGCTGGGTAGGAAAAAATCCTGAAAATAATATTGAAGTGCTGGTAAACAATGCAGGCGTAAAAGACGATGTGCTGCTGATGTGGATGAAAGATGAGCAATGGGATAATGTGATCAATACGAGCCTCAACGGTTTTTTTCATGTAACAAAGCTGGTGCTGCAAAATATGTTGATGCAGAGATACGGAAGGATCATTAATATCGTTTCCCTGTCGGGCTTAAAAGGATTGCCCGGACAAACCAATTATTCCGCGGCGAAGGGCGGGGTAATAGCGGCTACCAAGGCGCTGGCGCAGGAAGTGGGCAGGAGGAACATTACTGTAAATGCAATAGCCCCGGGCTTTATTAAAACCGATATGACGGAAGGGCTGGATGAGAAGCAATTGCGTTCCCTTATACCGGTAAGCCGTTTTGGCGAACCGGAAGAAGTGGCACATGCGGTAGGTTTTTTTGCTTCTGCCGAATCGGCTTATATTACCGGGGAAGTGTTGTCGGTAAATGGGGGGATGTATTCGTAGGGGCGGTCGGTGCCCGACGCAGGAGGGTCAGACCGCGGGACAATTTGAAAATGCAGCAGTCAGCACGCGACGAAAGGAGGGTCAGACCGCACTGCAATAGTTCTATATTATAGCTGAATTTAATATTTTAAATTGATATGCTCAGGGCTGATAGCTGACCGCTGATCGCCAAATAAAAAAATGAACAAACGGGTAGTCATAACAGGCATGGGTATTTACTCCTGCATCGGGAAAAATCCCGATGAGGTAAGGGATTCCCTGTATGTGGGGCGATCCGGTATTATACTGGATCCTGTGCGCAAGGAAATGGGATACCGTTCGGGGCTCACCGGGTTTGTGGAAAAACCTGCGTTGAAGGGGATGTTGGACCGCCGTTCCCGCATCATGCTGCCCGAACAGGGCGAATATGCTTATATGGCTACCGTGCAGGCATTGGAGCAGGCCGGGTTGGATGAAGACTATATTAAAGACCATGAGGTCGGCATTTTATACGGTAATGACAGTTCGGCAAAACCTGTTATTGATGCCACCGATATTATGCGGGAAAAGAAAGACAATATGCTGATCGGCTCGGCTTCGGTATTCCAGACGCTCAACTCAACGATCACCATGAATCTTTCCACCATTTTTAAGCTGAGGGGCGTAAACTTTACCATTAGCGCTGCCTGTGCCAGTGGTTCGCATGCCATCGGGTTGGGCTATCATTTTATAAAAACGGGTTTGCAGGATTGTATCGTTACAGGCGGGGCGCAGGAGATCAATTGCTATTCGATGGCCACTTTTGATGCATTGTCTGCTTTTTCCGTTCATGAAGGTGAGCCTCAAAGGGCATCCCGGCCATTCGACCGCAGCCGCGACGGGCTGATACCCAGTGGTGGCGGTGCTACAATTGTGTTGGAAAGTCTGGAATCGGCCACAAAAAGAGGAGCTGCCATTTTAGGGGAAGTGATAGGCTATGGCTTTTCATCGAATGGAGAACACATTTCTAATCCTACTGTGAGCGGGCCGGTGCGTTCTTTGCAAATGGCAATGAAAGATGCCGGAATGAATGCGGCAGATATAGATTATATCAATGCACATGCTACTTCCACGCCCGCGGGCGATGCCAGCGAAGCAAAAGCATTGTATACGGTATTTGGAGAACGCACGGTTCCGGTGAGCTCTACCAAATCCATGACGGGCCACGAATGCTGGATGGCGGGAGCCAGTGAGATCGTATATTCTTTATTAATGATGCATTATGGCTTCATTGCGCCAAATATCAATTTTGAATACCCGGATGAAGATTCCGTTAAATTGAATATTGTAAAAACTACCACGGAAAAAGATATAAATGTATTTTTGTCGAACTCCTTTGGCTTTGGCGGTACCAACTC
>NZ_DAOMOZ010000318.1:0-3852 GCF_035444585.1 Agriterribacter sp. | reverse complement strand
GCAGTTTGGCAAAAGCGCCGCCGGCATTGCCAAAACCGATAATACCTACTGTTTTACCGGTAAGTTCTGTTCCCCTGTTGGCGTCTCTTATCCATTTGCCTGCTGCTACTTCCTGCCTGCTGCTGCAAATTTTATTCATCAGCGCAAGCAATACGCCCAATACATGTTCTCCCACCGCATTGCGGTTACCTTCGGGACTGCTTTCGCATTGTATGCCTTTCGATTCGGCATAATCAACATCTATCAGTTCCATACCACTGCCCAAACGACCGATCCATTTCAAACGGGGTGCTTTATCCAGTATGGCCCGGTCAATTTTAAGGCGTGTAGTAACAATTAAACCCTCAATATCTTTTATCTCATCGCTCAATGCTTCATAGGTGATTTGCGGGGAATAGATTACAGTATAATTTTTTTGTTGCAGGGTATCCAACAGGTACTGATGTGCTTTTGCGGTAACGATTACCTTTCTCATATTTGTGAATAGTCAATAGTGAATTGTGAATACTTAATACTTACCACTTACTACTTACCACTTCTATTCCTTCATCATAAATCCCAGCTCCACAAAATCGCCTACACCCAACTGTTCTGCTCTTTTGTCAAAAATCGGTTTTTTAAGCGTTTCTTCTTCAAACAGATTCCTAACGGCATTGCGCAGGGTTTTACGCCTTTGATTGAACGCGGCTTTCACGAGTAAAAAAAATTGCTTTTCATCATGGATCTGCAGCGGTTCGGCTTTGGGCGTTAAACGAATAACGGCACTTTTTACTTTGGGTGGCGGCGTAAAGCATTGTTCATGCACTTCAAATAAATAGGCTACCTCAAAAAAGGCCTGTACCAGCACGCTCAGAATACCGTATACCTTATTGCCCGGCTTTGAGGCTATACGCTGCGCCACTTCCTTTTGGAACATGCCCAGCATCCCTTCCACATCTTTTTTCCAGTCCAGCACTTTAAAAAGGATTTGCGAAGATATGTTGTAAGGGAAATTACCCACTATCGTAAACTTCCCTTCAAAGGGCTGATCTGCATCCAGGATACTTTTATGGATGAGCTTTCCTTTTATTTCGGGCCAGCTATTTTCCAGAAAGCGTATCTTTTCTTCATCCAATTCTATAGCCTTAAATGCCACACCTGGTAAATGAATGAGGTGTTTGGTAAGTGCGCCTCCGCCCGGGCCCACTTCCAGCAATTGCTTAAAAGGCTGCTCCCGCAATGCAGCAATGATCCTGCGCACCATATTTTCATCACGCAGGAAATGCTGTCCTAATGATTTCTTTAATGTATACATTGAAAGGCCTAAAAATACGAAAACCAGTTACAATCCCGTAAATTCGCGGATCAACTCAGTGTAGTATGTCAAATCAGAACAGTAAACCGGCAATTGGTGTTTCCTGCGGCGATATCAATGGCATCGGAATAGAATTGATCATTAAAACTTTTTCCGACAGCAGGATGCTGGATGTTTGCACACCTGTAATTTTCGCCTCCAACAAACTGATCAACTTTTACAGGAAGACATTGCCGGAATCCAACTTCAGCTTTCAGAATCTGAAAGACCCCGCAAGGCCCTATGCACGGCAGGTAAATTTATACAGTTCCTGGGAAGAAGAAGTGAATATTACCCCCGGCCAGCTAACGGAAGCAGGTGGTAAATATGCTGTTAAATCGCTCCAGGCGGCAGTGCGGGCCCTAAAAGCCAAACATATCCAGGCACTGGTTACAGCTCCTTTCCATAAAAAAAACGTGCAGTCGCCCGAATTCAATTTCAGCGGACATACTCCTTTTTTAAAACAATTTTTTGGAGTGGAGGATGTAGTGATGCTCATGTGCTCCGGTAATATGCGTGTGGCGCTGGTTACAGAACATGTGCCCGTAAAAGATATTGCCCAGCAAATAACACGGCAGGCTGTTCTTAAAAAATTATTCATATTAAAAGAAAGCCTGCAAAAAGATTTTGGCATAGATAAACCCAAAATTGCAGTGCTCGGACTTAACCCGCATGCAGGTGATGAAGGGCTTGTTGGGAAAGAAGAGGAAGAACAAATAAAACCGGCCATCAAGGAAGCCAAACACAACAATATACTTGCTTTTGGCCCGTACAGCGCGGATGCATTTTTTGCCAGGGGAAGCCACGAAAAATTTGATGCTGTGTTGGCCATGTATCACGACCAGGGGCTGATCCCTTTTAAATCCCTGTCAAAAGGCGAGGGTATCAATTATACCGCCGGCTTACCCGGTGTAAGAACATCTCCCGACCATGGCACCGCGTTTGACATTGCAGGAAAAAACAGGGCCGACGAATCATCTTTCCGGCAGTCCATATATACGGCAGTTGATATTTTACAACAGCAGTATGAATATGCACAGAGCCGTTCCAACCCGATGAAACGGATGTCGGACGTTGTGCTTACCAACGTGGAAGATGAAAAAATAGAAGAAGCCGGAGAAACGGAAAAATAAACCGCTGCTTAAAGAAAATCATCACTCTTCCTGTACGCTTTTATCAGCGCCTGTTCTCCTTCTTTGCCGGGTTTTGAATTGCCGTGCTCCATGCCCATAATGCCCCGGTATCCTTTGTCATAAATGTATTTGAATACATTCCTGTAATTGATCTCCCCTGTGGTTGGTTCCTTCCTGCCGGGATTGTCGCCTATCTGGAAATAAGCGATCTCGCTCCAGGTCAGTTCAATATGATTAATGAGATTCCCCTCATTTTTCTGCATGTGGTAAATATCATATAATATTTTACAGGAGGGGCTGTTCACACCCCTGCATATTTCATAGGTTTGCGTTGATGTGCGCAAAAAAAGATTGGGCGTGTCGCTCAACGGCTCCAGCACCATGATAATACCATGTGGCTCCAGGATCTCCGCCCCCCGTTTAAGCGCATCAATTACGTTACCGGTTTGAATACCAATGGGTAAATTTCTTTCAAAATCGCCGGGCACCACGGTTACCCATTTTGCATTTACACGTTTGGCTACTTCTACCGATTGGCGGCAGCCTTTTAAAAAAATATCAAGATGCTCCTGCTTGCCGGCAGCGAGTGTGTTTTGACCATTGCCGCCCTTAGGCACTACAAAAACGCCCATTGTCATTCCAAGCCTGGCAAGCGTTTCCCCAATTTTGGTTTGCTGATCTACACTTCTCCCCGTCATCCCGTTGTCTTCAATGGAGCGAAAGCCCTGATCGTACATATATTTTATCTGGTCAATAAAATCATTGCCCCCACTATTTTTGAACATGCCGTCGTGCGGAGCATAATTCAGGTTAAATGTTTTTTCCGCGAGGGGTCCGTTTACCTTTTCATTTTTATTTCCGGTAGCAAAAGCAGCCGATCCCACCAAAGCAGAAGCCCCGGCCAAAACTCCTTTTTGTAAAAAATTCCTGCGTTGCATATTGAATATCGTTTGAGGGTTAAAAATAGGACAAACCATACCAATAATTAAAACATTTTTCTGATCCTGCCTTTCCGGAATTCCGGAGAGCGGTGGCGTAGGGTATGAGGCGTAAGGTTTAGGTATGAGGCGTAGGGTTTAAGGTGTAAGGTATAAGGTCAGACCAGTAACTGTTTATATATATAAGTCCGGGAGAAGAATTAAGCAGAGAAGAGCCCCCTTTTCGCCCTTCATTGTCACAGATCAGTCATAACTGGGATCCATTACCATATTTTCCTGATTATGAAAACCTTCCTCGCGCACAAACAGGACCTTTGCGGCACCTAAACAGGAAGTTGAAGTCATTCTGATAAACGATAATCATATTATGATCCGGTCATCTGCGAAAATAATTATTAAACTACCACCTGCAAAGCAGGTGGATTTATGGGTAAAGCCATAGGCTAAG
>NZ_DAOMOZ010000317.1:0-3889 GCF_035444585.1 Agriterribacter sp. | reverse complement strand
GGTATATACAATTTGTAATGCGGCCAGTCGAACCAGCTTCTGATGGTATCAGCACAAAGAATGCCTCCCGACGAATTGTAAAGCTGCAGTGGCTTACCGTAATATGGATCGGGAGGGCTCATGGTTTTTAATGCAGGATTGTTGTATACCAGGTCTTCCATCCGCATCCAGTTGCCGGGTGCATGCCGCAGGTCGTTGGGGTCGTCCCATATGGTATGTGTGCTGTACCAGGTAGCGCGGCAACGGCCTATAGCCCTGCCAAAATCAGTAGCCTGGTCATAATCAATAGCGGCATTGTTCTTCTTTAATGCATCCGTTGTTCCCCTGTTGCCGCTGGGTGTGATAATATTATTGGAAAACCAGTAGGGTACCGCCTGTCGCATGGTGGAACCGCCGCCGCCAAAATCACCATTGTCTTTATATCCGTCCCTGTCTATTACCAGCATCAGGGCCTCGGTGTTCTCGGCTCTTGCTTTGTTAAGCGGGCGATGCATATCCCATACAACATTTCTGGAAGCATCGTCTTTGTCAACACCAAACCGCTCTGTCATCAGGGCATGCACGCCTCCATTTATAACACGACTGGCAGATGCAATGGCATCGTCGAAATTGCCTAACGCAAGGTTCACTTTGGTAAGCAAATGGCTTACTGCTCCTCTTGTAACCTCACCGCCGGCGGCAACTTCAGGAACCCACTGTTCCGCAAATTCCAGGTCCTGCTTCATTCGTTGAAGGATCACTTCCCGTTTTACCGAGTAAAAATCAAGCCTGGGCGCGGTTACTTCTTTCATTACGGTTGGGATGTCTCCAAATTCATGCGTAAGCATATAATACCTGTAAGCCCTGTGAAAATAAGCTGCTCCCAGTACCGCATTTTTTTCCTCTTCCGATTTCCATTGGGGTTGATCAATATAAGAGATGGCGGTGTTGGCATATTTGATGCCCTTATAACCTTCATACCAGTACCAGCCGATCCTGTTGAAATCAACATGGTTTAACTGTGCGGTAGGTGTGATCTGCAAATCCAGATCCTGTGCCGGCCCCGACTTATCGGTAGTGCCTTCTACGGCCATCTCCGAAAAGATCAGTTGTGAAATAATAGGAGCCCCATCTCCAAAAAATTCATAACGCAAATTTCGTTCGCATGCCACCAGAACGCTTTTTAAACCCTCGGGCGTATTGAACGTATTTTCGGGAGTATAAAAAGATTGTGGTTTGGGTATTAAAAAGTCTTTCTTGCACGAAGCCGTCAGTGCAATTGTTGCAATTGCTATTATGGATAGTGCAGGTTTATATAATATTTTCATTTTCTGATATTTTTGTAGTGACTGGATATTGTGCTCTACGACAACATTTCTATAATGTAAGATTCAAGCCCAATGTATATATCCGTGGGGTTGGACCACTGTTTTCCGGATCCCAGTATGTCCATTCCTGTGCATAAATCGCTGCATTTTTAATTGTGAAAAAGAATTTCAGATCCTGCGTGCTGATCCTTTTCAGCAGGTTTTTAGGAACTGAATAAGCGAGCGCAACATTGTCTAAGCGGATGAATGATTTTTTACGGTATATGCTGTAACTCGCACTGCCATCATTAGAAGCCAGCCGTGCGTAATCGTTTATTGGGTTTTCCGGAGTCCAGAACGGGAATGCATAGGAGTTCACGCGATCGGGAAATGCATTGCTCCTGTTCTTGGCCTGATTATAAGTGGCCATATGACCCCAGTATGAATACATCATGAATGAAAAGCTAAAGTTTTCAAAGAAAGTAAATTCGTTGCGCAGTGTCCACCGGAAACGGGGCTCGGTATAGCCCAGGAACTCCCTGTCGTCATCGGTATACTTAGCGTCGCTGTTTACGTCTTTGATCTTAAAGTCGCCCGGATAAACACCGTATGTGCGTGCCTGGTCGAATTCACTGGTTTGCCAGATTCCCAATGCGTTTTGATCCCATACAACGTCTAAAGGCTGACCAATAAACCATTTATTGGCTTTGTCATCTGCTTCTTTTTCTCCAATCACATTCCCGTTGGCGTCTTTTACATCTGTTTTGGAGCCATACAGGTGTACAATTTTATTGCGGTTCAATGAAAAGTTCAGGGATGTATTCCAGGTAAAATTATTCCTTTGAATATTTCTTGAATGGAGACCTATTTCCACACCGGAATTGTTTACCTGGCCAAGATTATCCCAAACAAAGCTGAAGCCCAGGATGTCGGGCAGTGTACGTTTAACCAGCAGATCATTTGTTTTGCTCTTATATACATCAATGCTTCCATCCAGCCTGTTATTGAGCAATGCAAAATCGAGCCCCACATTAAAAGCTGTAGTGGTTTCCCATTTCAGTAATTTGTTCTGCATATTGTTCACGTATAATTGGGATACCTGCTCAATGTTCCCATTGGGTAATACGTGTAAGTATTTACCGGTTTGCAGATCGGATAATGCCACATACCGGCCGATGTCTCTGTTGCCGTTAAGCCCGTAACTTACTCTCAGCTTGCCATAGTTCAGCCATCCCGATTTCAGGAATGGTTCATCACTGAATACCCAGCCTATTGCTGCCGAGGGGAAAGTAGCTCTTGGATTGCTTTGTCCGAATGCCGAGTAGCCGTCACGCCTTGCCGTTAAAGTAAGCATGTAGCGGTCTTTATACGAATAAAACAAGCGTGCCATCAGGGCGTCCGCTGTACTCACTTCGTCGCCAAACTGGGTGCCATCGCCCTCATCGCTGTACACACAGGTATTACAGGGAACAGTGGTGGTGGCAGCTCCCATATTGTGGTAGCTCAGCACATCGCTGGGCTGAAAGCCGGTGCCCACCACCTTATTGCGCCATACCTGGTATTTTTCTGCATTGGCCAGTAAGGTTACATCTACATGATGATCCCTGCCGATATTTTTGCTCCATGTCAAAAGGTTATCTACCTGCCACTGATAAATGTTCCGGTTTTCCCTTGTGGCTATACCGCCAACATTTACCCAATCCTGGTATTTTGAAGATTGCCCGTTAAAGTAATTGTACCATTCAAACCGCGGTGTAAAGTTTACCTGATATTTTATATCGAAAGGCAGTGAAACCTTTGCATAGATGCTGGAATTAAGAGTATAATATTTTTTCAGGCGGTCGGTATATTTTGGAACGGCAAAGGGGTTCGCTCCGCCGCTGGCTTCATCATTTGGTCTGTAGCGGTAATCGGTTGAATCATCATTCCAGAAAGAGCCCCAGGGTGAATTGGATGTGATCAATCCCCAATCTACAGGTATGGCGCTTTCATCGCGCACACTAAACTGGGTGTTGGTGCCCACACTTAAAAAATCTGTTACTTTAGCATCTATGTTGATACGGGTACGCACTACATCATAATCATCACCTACAACAACACCCTCGTTTTTCATATAGCCCATAGACCAGTAGTAGCTTATCCTGTCCTGCCTGCCGGAGAGGCTTATATTATAATCCTGGCGTTGGCCGTTATGGAACATCATATCATACCAGTTCAGGGAACGACCGGCTTTATAGTTGGCTATTTCAACAGGTTGCAGATTCAATCTTTGCAGCCAAACCGTAAGAGGATCGGCAGTGGGATTGGAATTATCGTAAGCCAGCCAGTCGGCAACAGATATGTTGGATGGCAACTGGCGCGGATCGTCAAACTGGTATGGCCTTGCATTGATGTTCGTACTGTATTGCGCATTTCTTCTCCAGGTATATAGAAATTCCTCGGCATTGTATACCCTTTCATTAACGCTCATGGTGGCAAGACCGCTGCTTGCATTAAAATTGATCACAGGTTTACCGCTTTTGCCCTTTTTGGTGGTTACCTGAATTACACCGCTTGCCGCTTTAGCACCGTATACGGCTGCAGAGCTTGCATCTTTTAGTACG
>NZ_DAOMOZ010000316.1:0-3923 GCF_035444585.1 Agriterribacter sp. | reverse complement strand
ACCGGCTGGGGAGCGCATCATTTTGATATTGCCAACTGGGGGATGGGAACCGAAAATACAGGCCCCATCGAAATATCTGGAAAGTCTGATTGGCCTGCCAAAGAAGCTTTGTGGGATGTGCATGGCAATTACAAAACAGAAAGCCTTTTTTCCAACGGCGTGAAAGTATTGGCGAGCAATGACTATCCCAATGGCGTAAAATTTATGGGTACTGAGGGATGGATATTCGTTACCCGCGGCAGCTATTCCGCAACGGCCAGCGATCCTGTGGCCAAAGGCAAAAATGCCAAAGCATTGGATGCAAGCGATCCCGGTATCCTTACTTCAGTGATTGGCGAAAATGAAATTCATCTAATTGACAGCAAGGATCATCATGCCAACTGGCTGAACAGCATCATTACCGGGATACCCAATATTGCGCCGATAGAAGTAGGCCACCGGGCTTGTTCGGTTTGCCTGCTGAATCACAGCGCTATGAAGCTGAACAGGAATACTGGGATCCGGTAAATGAAAAGTTTAAAAATGATGATGAGGCCAATACCATGCTGGTACGCTCACAAAGATGGCCGTACCAGATCGAGAAAGGATTTAATGTAAGAACGATGATATGATAATTTGAAAATGTAGCGGTCGGCACGCGACCAAGGAAGCGTCAGACCGCGGGTTTCTGCAATTTAGTTCTTTGTGTATTCTTTCGAATTTCGGACTTCCGGCTTCGAACTTTATTAAAATATACTATGCAACAATACAACACGATACTGTTTTTAGCTTTAATGATGGGAGCAACAGCCTGCCAGTCTTCGGGCAGCAAAAATGATGAATCCATAAAAGACAGCAGCATGATCAGACTCATTACACTCGACCCGGGCCATTTTCATGCCGCGCTGGTACAAAAGGTAGGCTATCCCGGTGTGGATACTACCGTGCACGTATATGCGCCGGAAGGTCCGGAACTGCAATCCTATCTCAGCCTGGTTAACCAGTACAACGAAAGAGCCGACAACCCCACGCACTGGAAAGAAGAAATATATACGGGAAGCGATTTCGCCGAAAAAATGCTGGAAGAAAAGAAAGGTAACGTGGTGGTGCTGTCGGGCAACAACCGTTTAAAAACAGATTACATACAAAGATCTGTAGCTGCCGGATTGAATGTGCTGGCAGACAAGCCAATGGCCATTAACAGCACTAATTTTACCAAACTGGTGCAGGCATTCGGCGATGCGGCAAAGAAAAAGGTGCTTCTGTATGATATCATGACAGAGCGTTCGGAGATCACCAATATCCTGCAGCAGGAACTGATACAGCAGCCGGAACTCTTCGGCGAATTAAAAAAAGGAACAGCAAAAGACCCTGCTGTTATGATTGAAAGCGTGCACTACTTTTTTAAAAACGTATCGGGCAAGCCGCTGGTACGGCCGGAATGGTTTTTTGATGCGGAGCAGCAGGGCGACGCCATAGCCGATGTGGGAACACACCTCGTTGACCTGGTTCAGTGGCAGTGTTTCCCGGGAGTGCCGCTGGATTATACAAAAGATATCCGGATCAATGCTGCCCGCGTTTGGCCGACACCGTTAACCCTGTCGCAGTATGCATCCATTACAGGTAAAAATACTTATCCGGAATTTTTGAAAAAAGACATCGTTAAGGACTCCGTCTTAAACACCCATGCCAATGGTGAAATGAATTATACCTTAAAAGACATTCATGTTAGGATCATTGCCCGCTGGGATTATAAGGCTGCAGAGGGCGGCGATACCCATCATGAAATTATAAAAGGAACCAAAGCCACTTTGGAAATACGACAGGGCAAAGCAGAAAATTACAAGCCCGTTTTATACATTATCCCATCCGGTGATAAAAAGGATGATTATGATACCGCGGTGCAGCAGGCAATGACTGCCATTGCTGCAAAATATCCGGGGGTGAAAGCCGAAAAGCAGGGACCGGAATGGAAAGTGGTTATTCCTTCATCATACGATGTGGGCCATGAAGCACATTTCGGGCAGGTAATGGAAAGGTATTTACAATATATGAAAGAAGGCGGTTTGCCCGATTGGGAAGTGCCGAACATGATAGCAAAATATTATACCACTACAAAAGCATTAGAAACAGCAACAAAACATTAACCGTATTCTATTCCGATAGTTAATGTACAGGTAAGCAGCCATCACCATAGAAGATTATAAGCGATCCGGAAAAAAAATACGAATTCCGGGGTGGCGGAGCTTTGCCTGTTTGAAAAGCGAAGCAAAAGATGAACTTATACTGATCTAATTATTTTTTATGACAACGACCAACAAATTCAATCTGACCGGCAAAAAAGCATTGATCACCGGTGGCAGCAGGGGACTGGGGTTTGCCATTGCAAAAGCATTTATTGAGTACGGCGCTGAAGTGATCATTACAGGAAGGAACAGGGAGCATATGAATAAAGCATGTGAGGCGCTGGGAGAAAAATGCAGGGGGCTGATTTTTGATCTTAAAGATTTAGGCGGTATAGGGTCGTTTGTTTCAACGGTAGAAAAAGAGCATGGCGCCATTGATATACTGGTAAACAATGCCGGCATCCACCTGAAAAAGGATGCGCTCGAAGTTAGTGACGAAGCGTATGAGGAAGTGATCCGCATCAACCAGCAGGCGGTGTTTGCGCTGAGCCGGGCATGCGCCAAAAAAATGGTCAAACGCAAAAAAGGAGTGATCATCATGGTGAGTTCGATGGCATCACAATACGGGATACCCAAAGTAATCGCTTATACAGCATCAAAATCGGCAGTAGAAGGAATGACAAGGGCGCTGGCGGTAGAGCTGTCGCCGTTAGGGATAAGAATAAACTGCATAGCGCCGGGCTTTATAGAAACGGACATGTCATCCAAAGCGCTCAATGGCGATAAGGAAAGAAAGCAAAGGGTATTATCACGCACACCAATGGCCAGGCTGGGAACACCGGAGGATGTAGCCCATGCGGCCGTGTATTTATCGTCCGACGCGGCTGCTTACATTACCGGTATCGTACTGCCTGTTGACGGAGGGAATGCTATCGGGTTTTAGCTGTCAGCGGTCGGCACGCGACAAAGGAGCGTCAGACCGCTGATGAATCCGAAGACTGTCGGCTGTGAGCTTTGGGTTAGTTGCAGGTTACAGGTTGCAGGTTTGTATTCCTTCGGATTTCGGAATTCAGCTCTTCGGATTTGAAATTGATTCAGGTTACAAGGCAAACATTTATCCGAAACAATAAACAGGTTAACTGCGAAAACACCAAACTAAAACAGATTATTAATAACCAACAAAACTTGCTATTATGAAGGAGAGAAAACTTCGCAGGCTGCCGGTGCTTTTATGCATCCTCCTGCTTTGCCAGTGGCAAACCTCGCTTGCACAAAACATTACGGTGCAGGGCAGGGTAACCACGGCCGACCGCCCCAACGGCGTTCCCGGGATTTCCGTTAGCGTGGAGGGTACCACCAACGGTACTACCACCAATGATGAAGGCCGGTTCCGCCTGACCGGAGTACCCGCATCAGGAAAGCTTGTATTTTCATCTGTGGGCTTCCAAACACAAACCATTGCAGTAAAAAATCAGTCAACCATTAACGTTGAGCTGGAAGCGGCAGAAGCTTCGCAGTTAGAACAGGTGGTGGTGATTGGCTATGGTACAGCCAAAAAGAAAGACCTTACCGGGGCTGTGTCATCGGTAAAAGCCACCCAACTGGAAAATGAACGGCCGGCATCTATCCAGGACATTCTTCGCGGAAATATTCCCGGCCTCAATATTGGCTTTACGGCTTCTCCAAAAGGGGATGCGTCGCTGGAAGTGAGGGGTAAAAACACTTTGAATGCAGGCTCCAGCCCGCTTATCGTATTGGATGGTATTATTTATTATGGCGCCCTGGCCGACATTAACCCCAATGATATTGAAACCATTG
>NZ_DAOMOZ010000315.1:3596-3939 GCF_035444585.1 Agriterribacter sp. | reverse complement strand
GCACAGACCTGGCTACGGGGATGCCGGCAAACGCTGCTACGGCCACAGTATAGCGTTTATTAAATGTAAGGGCAGAAGTAGCAGCATCGCAGGAAGTATAGGGCAGGTTCAAAAGATCAAAATAGCCCTGAAGCTTCCCGTCTTCACCGGGCGTGCCGTGTATACCAATTAAAACGGCATCGAACCTTGTAATGTTCCCGTTAATATTGATCGAAAAATCATTCTTGTCTACCGGTATCACATCATTGCCTGCCTTATAAAACCAGCCTTGGGGGGTTATGTCTATGGTATAAACATCATATTTATCCTTATCAATATTGTTTTCGATAGTGATAGCACTCTT
>NZ_DAOMOZ010000315.1:0-3586 GCF_035444585.1 Agriterribacter sp. | reverse complement strand
GCTCAATAGTTATTGCGCTTTTATAGGAGATAACCGATTCGCCTGAATAACCGCCGGTAACAAAAGCAATATTGGGTTTCATGTATTATAGCCAGTTTGCATGCAAAGAAACGATTTTTGATATCAAATATGATAATTGAAAAGCTAAATTTCATCATTTGCGCCCTGCCTGGCGGCCGTCACTCCTTTCTAAACCTACCCCTTCATTGCCTGCATCCAATACGAATTTCCACCTCCCGTCCGCCTGCTTTTTCCAGATCGTTACATAGGTTCCCCTGCGCACAGAATCTCCTGTTTGCATACTATAAACCCCGTACGTGTAACCCAGGTCTGCAGATGCTGCAACATCTCCATTCATTGGCTGCCAGGTTAGTATAACCGAAGAGTCATTAAAGGAACTTATGAAATCAATAGCATCCGCACCTGTTACCGGCATGCTGTTGGGTTGCAATAACACGCCGTCTGCTTCAATATATTCAAGGAATGCTTTCTTCATTCCCACTTCTTTTGAACGGTTCGAGAAATCAACATCTGTTTGCTGCATTTCATTCAATGCATTTATCCGTTCAGTATTTTTCCTGAATTGAAGATTGCAGGAAGCATTTACCATAAACAAAGCAATACCAATGGAGCTTAAAGTCCTTTTCATATCATAACTTCTGTATTGAAAAAACAAGGGTGAAGAACCATTTTCATGTCTTCACCCCAAAACGGGAAATATCACCCGCTTATAATATGATGCAAAGCATCATTAGTTAAGAATGTAAGCTGCTCTTCGTTACTGCAGCGTATACTGTTACCAAAGCTTATACATGCAGTTTTTCTTTTTTAGCCATTAATTCCTCTATTGTTTCCTGATACATCTCATCGGGCACACAACAATCTACCGGGCATACCGAAGCACATTGAGGTTCTTCATGAAATCCCTGGCACTCGGTACATTTGTCAGGAACGATATAATAAATGTCTACACTTATTGGAGGGTTACGCTGGTTTACGTCCATAACCGAACCATCCATCAGGGTAAAATCGCCCTTTATACTGGTACCATCTGCAATAGCCCATTCTACCCCACCTTCATAAATTGCGTTGTTCGGACATTCAGGCTCACAGGCTCCGCAATTAATACATTCATCTGTTATTTTGATTGCCATACTAATTTACAATTTTTCAGATAATTTTTAGCAATAGATTTGCACACCAAAGATAGTCACACTGAATCTAAAATCCATGCTGAATTTACAACAACGAATCAATATATTAACCCGGTTGCAAAAATATATGACCGGCAATGATCCCGTTTGGCTGAATGCGAAAGTAAATGCTGCCGAAAACAATCCCTGGTTTATCGCATCGTTCATTGATAACGCCATTCAAAATATCGCCTCACATCTCCTTGAACCTTCAAAAATAAATACATGGGCCGCTTCATACGATATACCCGAACAAACCGTTGCTCCCGTTAACATAGGCATTACCATGGCAGGGAACATCCCGCTTGCAGGATTTCACGACTTTTTGTGTGTGTTTATATCCGGTCACAGGCAAACCGTTAAACTGTCTTCCAAGGATAATGTGCTCCTGAAACATTTTGCCGCTAAGATGGCTTCGTGGAACCCGGCAATAAAGGATCACATTGTTTTTGCGGACATGCTTAAAGGATGCGAAGCCTACATTGCTACAGGGTCCAATAACACTGCGAGATATTTTGAGTATTATTTCAGGAAATATCCCCATATAATCAGGAAGAACCGAACTTCCGTGGCCATATTAAAAGGAAAGGAAACTCCATATGAACTGGAAAAGCTGGCAGACGATGTTTGTCTGTATTTTGGACTGGGGTGCCGGAATGTTACTAAAATATACGTGCCGCCCGGCTATGATTTTCTACCGCTGTTGACATCACTTAAAAAATACAGCAACCTGATCGAAAATCATAAATATAAACACAACTATGATTTTAACCTCGCAATGCAGATAATGAACCAGAAGTATTATATGACCAATGGCTCTGTGATCCTCACCGAAAATCCATCTGTATTCTCTCCGATAAGCCAGTTACACTATGCATTTTATAACGATCCTGAAGATGTATACAATACCCTTAACCCTGAGGAAATCCAATGCATCTGCGGAACAGAAAAAATTCCTTTGGGCGCTGCCCAGTCGCCCGGTTTAACTGATTATGCAGATGGGATTGACACGATGAATTTCTTAAAACAGCTCACAAAATAAAGGTCGTCCTTTACGCAAATTGCCTTTGCAAGCATCTAACATTCCTTAACATTTTTATTACGTATTCCTTCGTAATTTCACATCATGCTTTGAAATACGAAATTGTTCCTAATCATTTGTTAAGCCTGTTGTGCCGAAATGTCATATTTGTCACCGATTTATTTATTTTGCAGCAGTAAGGGCATAGCATTTGATTAAACAAACAGAAGCTTTTATTCAGTTAAAAATAAAATTCATATACAGATGAAAATTAAACAGATAGTATTTACAGTGTTGATAAGCGCTGCTACCGCGATGGGGGTCATATATGCTTACGACTCGTTTGTTAAAAAACCTGTGGCTATCCAGGATGGTGTAAAAATTCCGGCCAACTATGCAGGCCTATTTGATGGGAACAATATCCCCGGACCAGTGGATTTTGAACAACCTTCTAAAATAGCGGTGCCTGCCGTGGCGCATATCACTACCGTGATAGGAAAATCGGAAGCCAGCAATAACCTCCCCCGCAGGAGCAACCCTTTTCGGGGGCTGGTGCCTGACGATTTTTTTGATGATTTTTTTGGTAACGGACCCAATATGAGAAGCATCCCCCAAAGGGCTTCGGGATCTGGTGTTATTGTAAGTCAGGATGGCTATATTATTACCAATAACCACGTAATTGATGGCGCTTCGGAAATTAAAGTAAGCCTCAACAATAAAAGCAGCTATACTGCAAAAGTAGTGGGTGCTGATGCCAGCAGTGACCTTGCAGTATTAAAGATTGATGCAAAAAACCTCCCCTTTTTATTGTACGGCAATTCCGATAATGTGCAAATAGGCCAATGGGTGCTGGCTATTGGTTATCCTTTGAATCTGGAAACCACGGTAACCGCGGGCATAATCAGCGCCAAGGGAAGAACCCTGGGTTTAAATGCACGCCGCAGTAAAACGCCTATAGAATCTTTTATACAAACAGATGCAGCGGTTAACCAGGGAAACAGTGGCGGTGCGCTGGTAAATACAAATGGTGAATTGATAGGCATTAACTCTGCTATCGCATCCCCTACCGGATCATACGCCGGCTATTCCTATGCCATTCCCGTAAATATTGTAAAGAAGATAGTAAACGATCTGATCCAGTTTGGCACTGTTCAAAGAGCATATCTTGGCATAAGCTATTTGCCCGATCAGGCGCCGGATTCTGAAAAGGAAAAACTGGGTTATAAAACCGGACAAGGTGTATATGTAAGAGATGTTGCTGAAGATGGTGCCGCGGCAGCCGCAGGCATCAAGTCCGGTGATTACATTTCCAGGCTTAATGATGTTCCCATTACATCGGGTAACGAACTGGTAGAAAAAATTGCAAGATTGA
>NZ_DAOMOZ010000314.1:0-3961 GCF_035444585.1 Agriterribacter sp. | reverse complement strand
GAGCAAATGCGCCAGGTATATGGGTTGCAGTTCCAGAAAATGAGCGGCCGGTGGTTCCGCGAAAAAAATCAACGCACTTACGGGTTAACCCGGGCTTCCAATGCAGGCGCATCATCTTTACCTTATGTGATCTATAATGATTATTATAATCACCGCGACTTCATCACCGCTTTATGCAACAGCAGTTTTATAGGTGTGCTGTGGACGCCCGAAGCCCGTTCTTCCAAAACATCCGAAGAATGGCTGCGGCGTATGCAGTCGGTATGCTTTTCACCCATGGCTATGCTCAACGCATGGGCCGACGGAACCAAACCCTGGACTTTTGCTGACGTGGCGGAGGAAGTAAAATCGGTAATGCTGCTGCGCATGCAATTGCTGCCCTACTTGTACAATGCATTCGCGCAATATCATTTTGAGGGAAAGCCGCCCGTGAGAGCTATGAATCTCGAAGAAGGATTCTTTTTTAATGCAAAAGCAGAAAGGGGTAGCCTGAGCTCATCCGGCAACCCTTACGAAACGGCTATAAAGCAGGATATCAAAGACCAGTATATGCTGGGTGATTATATACTGGTGGCGCCCATGTTTGCCGGTGAAAAGACAAGGAAGGTAGTGTTGCCCGGGGGCAACTGGTACGACTTTTATACCGGGCAACTGGTTGGTAACGGCAGTGTTATTGAAATTACCCCGGGACTTGAAAAAATTCCGCTGTTCGTGAAAGAAGGCGGCATTATACCCATGATCCCGCCGCTGTTGCATACACCCCGTAAGGATGAAATACTGCCCTTAACGGTAAAGCATTACGGCCATGCGGAAAGCAGCATGCAATTGTACGATGATGACGGTGAAACCTTTGACTATGAAAACGGCGCTTATGCCAGGGCGTTATTGTCGGTAAAAAAAGACAGGAAAGGCATTTTGAAAGGCTCGGCAGTGTTGCCTAAGAATAAATTTTTTCATTATAATAAAGTGGAATGGGTGTTTATGACGAAGTGAGCTGTCAGCCATCAGCCCTTAGCTATCAGTAGCGAACGGGAAATGATAGACGTGAGATGAGAAAAGAGAAAGGAACGATGAAAAGTTTTTTCTCTCACTTCTCACGTTTCACCTCTCACAATTCACTATATGAGAAAGATCATTATAAGCATATTATTGTTGTATATTATCGGCTGCATCCCGGTATTGGCACAACAGTACCCGCAACAAAGCCCATGGCATGGCTTTATTAAGCACAGCTTTGTTTTTGGCGGCAGGCAGGCGCGCATCGTAGCGCCGCAGCAGGCTTTGCCGGGCAACCCGTGGGTGTGGCGGGCTTATTTTCCCGACTGGCATACCGATATGGACAGCATTCTTTTATCGCGCGGCTTTCATATTGCGTATATTGATTGTGGCGATATGTTTGGCAGCGCCGAAGCCATGCAGGTTTGGGAAAAATTTTACGATTATCTTATACATGAAAAGCGGTTTGCAGAAAAACCGGCGCTTGAAGGCGTAAGCCGCGGCGGATTGTATGTGTATGCATGGGCCAAACGTAACCCCGGAAAGGTGAGCTGTATTTATGCCGAAGCGCCGGTGTTGGATATTAAAAGCTGGCCCGGCGGCAAGGGAAAGGGAAGGGGCAGCCTTACCGACTGGCAGAAATTGTTCAAAGCATATCATTTTACGGAAGAAGAAGTGATGGATTTTCCGGATAACCCGGTTGATCACCTTGAAACCCTCGCCGCATTTAAAGTGCCTGTGGTGCATGTGGTGTGTGAGCGGGACAGCATAGTGCCATTGGCTGAGAATACGGCAATACTCGAAAAAAATTATAAGAAGTATGGCGGCAATATCCGCGTGGATTATATGACAGAAGGCGTGAATGATGTGGGGCATCATTTTACCATTAAAGACCCGGAGCAATATGCCGATTTTATTTTCGAGCATACCATTCCCTTAAAGCAAACACTTTCCAGTGAAAAATTCGTGCACAGCTATGGCAGTATGAGCAATGCTTTATATGGGATTGAAGAAAAAAAAGAATTAACGGTTGCTTTCCTGGGTGGTTCCATCACGCAAAATCCCGGCTGGAAGGATAAGACAGTCCGGTACCTGCAGGAAGCTTACCCGCTAACAACATTTCGTTTTATATATGCAGGCATTGCCTCGCTGGGAAGCGTGCCGCACGCTTTCCGTTTGCAGGCAGATGTTTTGAATAAAGGAAAGGTTGATCTCCTGTTCGTGGAAGCTGCTGTAAATGATTTGGCCAATAAAACGCCGGCGGCACAGCAGCAAAGAGCGATGGAAGGGATCATAAGGCATGCGCTTTCGGCCAATCCTTATATGAATATTGTATTGATGGCTTTTGCGGACGAAGACAAGATCGGGGATTACGAAAATGGGAGAGTGCCTGCAGAAGTGGCTTTACATGAGGAGATGGCAAAGTATTACAGGCTCGGTTTTCTTAACCTTGCCGGGGAAGTGCAGCAGCGCATCGCCAACAAAGAATTTACATGGGCGGCTGATTTTAAAGACCTGCACCCTTCGCCTTTCGGGCAGGAAATTTATTTCCAGGCCATTAAAACATTGCTGAAAAAAACGGACCTGGCATACAAAAACGAAAGACCGGTTGCTGTAAAACTTCCGGCGATCCAGGATAAAGCAGCTTATGATAATGGTAGATATGTAAACGTAAATAAAGCTGCTGTGCTAAAAGGCTTTTTGCTGAACCGCAACTGGCAGCCGGCTGACAAAGCCGGGACCCGGCAGGGCTTTGTGCATGTGCCCGTACTTGAATCAGGCGAAGCCGGTGCTTCTTTTAACTTTACATTCAGGGGAACTGCGGCAGGCATTGCTATTGTTTCCGGTCCGGATGCAGGGATGATAAAATATACGGTGGATGGAAAGCCTCCCAAAATCATTGATCTGTATACGCAGTGGAGCGGGGGATTGCATTTGCCCTGGTACCTGGTACTGGCTGATGGTTTGCCACAGGGAAAACATGTATTGACGGTGGAGATCATTGCTCAAAAAAATAAGGCTTCTAAAGGAAATGCCTGCCGGATCGTGCATTTTTTGGTGAATGAGTAAAGATAAACGGATTCCATAGTGAACAGAACCCAAAGTGTGCGATGCCTGCCTGAACGGACGGCAGGCAATCAGGCTTAATAGCTGTACTGCATCCGGGTTCATAAAAAATTAATGAATTGAGGCTATCCGGATTAATAAAACAGAGGTAACTATATTTACAAAATAAAAATCATTTCATTTATGGTTAACAACACAAAAAAAATACGCGTACTGGTAGTGGGTTGCGGCAATATGGGAAGCTCGCACGCAACGGCTTATCATCATTTGGATGGTTTTGAAATCTGCGGACTGGTTTCAGGAGGAAGCACCAAAGAGATATTGAATGAAAAATTAGGTGGGAATTATCCCTTGTTCAATGATTTTGACGAGGCGCTGGAAACTACCAAGCCGGATGCTGTATGTATATCAACTTATCCGGATACGCACGAAAAATTTGCCATTAGGGCCATGGAAAGCGGCGCTCATGTATTTGTAGAAAAACCGGTAGCCGATTCGGTTGCAGCCGCTGAACGCGTAGCCGAGGCAGCACGCAGGTATAATAAAAAATTAGTGGTGGGTTATATCCTGCGGCATCACCCGTCGTGGGAGCGGTTCATTAAAGAAGCACACAAACTGGGCAAGCCTTTGGCCATACGGATGAACCTGAACCAGCAGAGCAGCGGTAAAATGTGGACCCTGCACCGCAACCTGATGAAATCGCTGAGCCCTATTGTTGACTGTGGCGTGCATTATATTGATGTAATGTGCCAGATGACCCGCTCAAAACCGATGCAGGTATATGCTATAGGAGCAAGGCTAACCGAAGAAATTCCTGCGGGCAATTATAACTACGGGCAGTTGCAGATCCGTTTTGAAGACGGATCGGTAGGATGGTATGAAGCAGGGTGGGGCCCCA
>NZ_DAOMOZ010000313.1:0-4020 GCF_035444585.1 Agriterribacter sp. | reverse complement strand
AAATCAAGCCCCACGTTTGTGGTTTTGGAAGATTCCCACCGCAGATCAGGGTTTGCCAGGCGGGAATAAAATGTACCCGGAGGATAGCTGCCGGCGGGATACAGGGGATAGCTTACTGAAGCGTTCACTTCAGTTCTGAAAAGCGGTTGAGTAAGTTTTGGCCCAATTTCCTGGTTACCGGTTATGCCCCAGCCCCCTCTTAATTTAAGTACATTAAAAGCAGAATTTTGCATAAACGATTCTTCAGCAATATTCCATCCTAAGGAAAAGGAAGGGAAATAACCGTATTTGTTGTTTTCCCCGAATTTGGTTGAGCCGTCCATCCTGAAGTTTACCGTTGCCAGGTATTTGTTGTCGAATCCGTAGTTAATACGGGCAAAATAAGACTGAATTTCGTTGATATTGGCATTGCCGTACGGGCGGTTATTGGCCATGGTCAATTCCTGTCCGATACCCGGATTGTAGATGGGATCCAGGTCGTTCAGCGGCAACTTGTTGATACTTGAGCCCCTGAACTGATACAGGATATTCTGATAAGAATGACCCGCCAGCGCAGCGATGTTGTGATAACCGATATCGGTAGTATAGTTAAGATAATTTTCGATGATCTTGTTGCGCACCAGCGTTGACTGCGTTTCGAACCTTCCGTCGCGCTGCGGTACCTCATTGGCGTAATTAACATAGTCGCGCGTGCCGGTTGCATTATCAATACCAAAATTCAGTTTATAAGTCCTTTTATAATTCTTAACGTAGGCGTAATATTCCCCAGCACACGATTGATGCTGGCAACATCTTTATACAGTTCAAGTTCAAGTAGTGGATTGCTGACGTTCTCAAATTTTGCCGGATTACCATCGGCATCCCGTGCCGGCAATGTTGGATTATTGGAAATAGCGCTGCCGATCATACCATCAATGGGCGGCCTGCGGTTGCCGGTATTGCTGGCGGTAAGGTTAATGTCAATGGTCAGGCGGTCATCCAATAATTTTTGCGTAGCGTTAAAACGACCGGTATACCTTTTCAAATTGCTGCCTTTCAGAATACCATCCTGGTTTAACGCATTTAAAGAAGCGTAATATACCAGCTTGCTGGTACCTCCGCTTAAAGTAAGGTTATTTTCATACGTATTAGCAGTGCGAAAAATTTCATCCTGCCAGTCGGTAGAAGAACCAAAATCCTCCAGGTCGCCACCCACAGCTACGACTTGCTTTTTAAACTCATCCGTTGAAAATATCGGCAGTTTGTTTGCAGCGCGGGCAATGCCTATAGAAGAAGTATAACTGAGTGTAGAAGTACCCGCCTTACCGCGCTTCGTTGTAATAAGTACTACCCCATTGGCACCACGGGAACCATAAATGGCAGTAGCTGATGCGTCTTTCAATATGTCCATGGATTCAATATCCTGCGGGTTTAAAAAGTTGAGGGGGTCACCGCTGCCGGTCCCGGCGTTGTCGAGTGGCACACCATCTACTACAAAAAGAGGGGAACTGCCGCTTCTAACGGTACCAGAGCCGCGAATAACAATATTCACCCCCGCCCCGGGCTCACCGCTGGTAGAAGTAATATTTACACCGGCAACCTTGCCCTGCAGCAGCTGTTGCGGGTTGTTTACGATCCCTTTGTTGAAAGCCTCAGCTTTAACAGATTTTACAGATCCGGTCACATCTCTTTTACGTTGCGTGCCGTAACCTACCACTACCACGTCTTCAAGGCTTTGGGCGGCTACTTTTAACACAATTTCGAGCTGCAGGCCGTCATCCCCTACAATACCGGCAACCGCTTCCGTACTATAGCCTACGTAGCTTACGGTAAAAGTATATCGGCCCCGGGGGAGACCTGAAAAAGAAAACGCCCCTTCCTCATTGGAGGCAACTGTTGTTTTTGATTGATTGGAGGAGTTTTCTGCAGTAACAGAGGCGCCGGCAACGGCATCGCCGGTTTCGGTTTTAACAGTGCCTGAAACAGGCTTGTTGGCTTCCTGGGCAGAAAGACACAGTGTAAATGGTAATAACAATACCATTAACCATAGCAGTCGTTGTCTCATAAGCTAAGATGATTTTGGTTATGATTTACTTTCAGGAGTAAACATAATACTGTTTTTAATCTAAAATGTGTATCAATATTATGCAAACGTTTGAAATTTTTCCGGTACGTCTGGCGTATTTATACACTCAGACAAACAGCAACAGAAAAACGATGCATGGAAGAACGGGGAGGGTAGTTAGTGGTAAGTGGAGAGTAGTAAGTGGGAAGTGAAACGCAAGAAATAGTGGCAAATGAATAGCCTGTCGTTAGAGGTGCTGGTGCAGGGTGCAAGCACAATAACTTCTTTCTATAGCCTGAAAACCTATAACTGAAACATGTAACCTTCAACCTGCAACCCGAAACCTATCTTCCAAGCGCATCCATCGCTTTCTTTACACTGCCGTATTTGAGCAGGATGGCTTTTGCATCATCATAATCGTCAAGTCCTGCTTTATCCATCAATATTTTTACCGCCCGGTCGGTGATCTTATCATTGATGAGCAGCACATTTACCATGCTGCTGTCTTCAACTCTCTCCAGCTTTATCATAGTAGTAGTGCTGATCATATCAAAGATCATTTTTTGCGCCGTACCGCATTTCATACGGGTGCTTCCCGTAACAAACTCGGGGCCGGTAATTACTTCCACCGGAAGGGATGATGCAGTAGCAATGGGCGACTCCGGATTGCTTACAATGCAACCGGCAGTAATGCCGGCAGCCCGGCATTGCTTTAAGGCCGCCAGTACAAAGGGCGTTGTTCCGCTTGCAGAAATCCCCACAACAATATCTTTATCGGAAATGTTATACTCCTTTAATGCAGCCCATCCCGCTTCGGTGTCGTCTTCTTTTTCTTCAGGCGCCTCAATAAGATGTTCCACCCCCCCTGCCAATACCACATTCACCACACCTTTGGGTATGCCATAGGTTGTAGGCAGCTCAATGGCATCCAGCACAGAAAGACGGCCGCCGCTGCCGGCGCCAAGATAGAACATCCTCCCGCCGGACTTCAGCTTGTCAACAATGGCTGCAATGAGCCTGTTGACCTGCGGCAGTGCCTTTTCTATTGCCAGCGCAACTTTTTTATCCTCATTATTAATGTGAGCCGTAAGCTCTTCTATGGTCATTTTTTCCAGATGCCTGTACAAAGAGGGCTGTTCGGTAATTCGTATCATAGTAGTGTTAAATCAATTAATTATGTCGGTATGTTACCGTGAGAGGTGAGAGGATAAAGCCCGCCCGCCTGTCCCCGTTCGGACGGGGTGAAAGAATGTTTCACTTCCCACCATTCGCTATTCACTTCTCATTATTCAACAACCCGGAGAAATTAAATCACGGCAGATACCCATTTGGACCATTGGCAGTTCATTAAAACAATTCGGGCTGCTGGTTATCTTCTGCTTTCTTTTTCTCCCAATCCATTTCCACGCTTTTTGAATAATCTGCCAGTTTAGCACCTACAGCTTTCCATCCCATTACCTCTACTACCTTATTGACCCTGATTTTCGCTTTCCTGATCTGGGCTCCCCTCCCGCTCTGCATGATCAGTACCGGCGCTTCATCTGTGGTAACTGCCTGCAACCGGTTCCCTTCTCCTTCCTTTATAAAAAAGAACATATTGCGAAGCGTGGTTGTTTCTATTTTAAATCTTTTGATATTGTATTGCAGCTTCTCCTTATCAAGGTATACCGCAGTAATCACTTTTTCCGGATCAAATTTTTCAATCAGCAATACCTTGTCGCTGTCAATGTGCTGGCTGAGCTCCGTATCGGAAATTTCATAGTTGCCATTATTATAGATGATCAATATACGGTCTTCGCTGTCAAACATGCCCAGGTATTGACCTTTCTCTTCTGCGTTAAGTCTTCCGAATGTATCGTCAAACCATAGTTTTCTGCCGCTTAACGTAGACCGGCCGGCTTCCTTGAACCTGATGGATTTGACCGGGTATTTGGTTACCTGGTTACCCATGCTGCCCCGGCCTTTGATCTCTAATT
>NZ_DAOMOZ010000312.1:0-4020 GCF_035444585.1 Agriterribacter sp. | reverse complement strand
TTTATGGCGAAGAAATGCAGTATGTAGATGTGGAGCTTGATCCGGGTGAGACTGCAATGGCGGAAAGCGGCGCCTTTATGATGATGGATGATGGCATACAAATGCAAACGATCTTCGGCGATGGCAGCCAAAAGCAGGGCGGCGGTTTAATGAACAAATTATTCAGCGCCGGCAAAAGACTGCTTACCGGTGAGAGCCTGTTTATGACGGCTTTTACCAACGTTGGCCAGGGTAAAAAACGAGTGGCTTTTGCTTCTCCGTATCCGGGCAAGATCATAGCACTCGACCTGTATGAGTTGGGTGGCAAAGTGGTGTGTCAGAAAGATTCTTTTCTGTGTGCTGCCCGCGGTGTGAGCATTGGCATTGAATTCCAGCGCAGGCTGGGTACGGGGTTGTTTGGGGGCGAAGGATTTATCATGCAAAAGCTGGAAGGAGATGGCATGGCTTTCGTACATGCCGGCGGACATGTATTTCAGCGCGTACTGCAGACAGGTGAAACCCTGCGGATTGATACAGGCTGCCTGGTAGCATATACAAAAGATGTGGATTATAACATACAATTTGTGGGCGGCATACGCAACACCATATTTGGCGGTGAAGGCCTGTTTTTTGCTACTTTACGCGGTCCGGGCAAAGTATGGATCCAAACCCTTCCCGTTAGCCGCCTGGCCAGCCGGATACTCGCCTATGGTACGGTGAACCGCAAGGAAGAAGGCAGCCTGCTGGGCGGATTGGGTAATTTGCTGGATGGGGATGGAAGATAGCTTCAGAGACAAGGCACAGGTTACGGGTTGCAAGGGATGCATCGAACACCCTCAAATCTGCACCCTGAAACCTTCACCCCTACCATCCACTGGCCAGTACATCGGCAATATGCATGGTTTGAAGCGGAAGTCCTTTGTTTTTAATAACTCCGTCAAGATGCATCAGGCAGCTCATATCGGTTGATATGATAAAATCGGCGCCGGTATTGCGGGCATTTGTTACTTTCTGGTCGCCCATGGCAACAGAGATGGCTTCAAATTTAACGGCAAAAGTACCTCCAAACCCACAACAGGTTTCCACGTCATTCATCTCTATCAGCTCCAACCCTTTTACGTAATGCAGCAAGCGGCGCGGCCCCGATTTAATATGCAATTCACGCAGGGCAGCGCACGAATCATGGTATGTAGCTTTTCCATGCAATGCGGCGCCTACATCTTCAACCTTGAGCACTTCGGTAAGAAATGCGCTGAATTCAAATATTCTTCTGCCGGTGTCTTTTACCTCGTTGTGGAGGGAAGAATTATCAAACAGGCGGGGATAATAATTTTTTACAAAGCCTGTGCAGGATGCACCTGGTGAAACAATATATTCGGTGCCCGAAAAATCTGTAAGGAATTTATTGCAAACATCACGTGCATCATCCCGGAAACCGGCGTTGAATGCCGGCTGCCCGCAGCAGGTTTGACTGGTATTGTACTGAACGCTGCAGCCCAGCTTTTCCAGTACTTTTACCATACTAAAAGCCGTTTGCGGGTACAACTGATCTATAAAACAGGGTATAAATAATTGAACATCCATATACCATTATACTTCCTGCAGCATCGGTTTAAAGGTCCTTATCAAATGACGCTTTCAAAGCTATCATTTTTAATGCAGTAATGGCAGCTTCCTCTCCCTTATGCCCATGTTTGCCGCCGGTCCTTTCCCCGGCCTGCTCATCGGTATCCACGGTAAGTACGCCAAAAACTGAAGGAACGGGCAGGGTAAGATTCAGCCGGGTGATACCATCCGTAATGCCTTTGCACACATAATCGAAATGCGGCGTGCCGCCTCTTACCACGCAGGCCAAAGCAATAAAGGCATCGGGACGGCTTTTTGACTGCAGGTGAGCATTCCAGTAACTTATTATCCCGTAAGGCACTTCAAAGGCACCCGGAACCGTAACTACCCGGTAAGCCACCCGGTGCCTGATTAAAATGCTTTTGCAGCCATCTTCCAGCTTGTCTACAATAGCCGCATTCCACTCTGTGCGCACAATAACAACACAGGCATCCTTAGGTAGAATGCCTGTATCTAAATGATATAAATTACTGTTGGTTATTTCGGCCATTGTAAGTGTAAATAATAAGAACCAAAAAACAAATGACAAGAATACAAATAAAACCAATCCGCCGCCGTGGCGGATAGAGATGATCGTTCCTCATCATGCCAAACCGAAATTACTGATTAGCATTGCTTTCAGCAACAAGCAGAAAAAGAGTAGCCTTACCTTTGTCAGCAGCTATCGGCTGTCAGCTGACGGCTCATGGCTGACACCTGAAATTATTCGGTTGCCCCTAATTTTCCTAAATACTTCTCAGCCGTAAACCCTCTTTCCGTTCTGGGATATTTATCCTTTAGCTGCTGGAAAAGCTCAATCGCCTCTTTGTTTTTTCCCATCACTTCGTACAGGCTGGCTGCCCTGAAAAGGTACTCCGATGACAGCGCCTGGTTTTGCTCAAAAGTGGTGCTTGCTTTTTTATAGTTCTCCACGGCTTCAGCATTCTTTTTCAACTCTGAGCAGGCATCCCCCATCAATCCATATACGAGTGCCTGCGTTTGTACAGAGCCGTTGGCATCAAAATCTTTCAGGTATTTTAACGCATTATTGTAATCGCCCAATTGAAGGTAAACTTCACCCGCATATAATTTTGCAAGGTTCCCCGAAGGCGTATTCCCGTATTTGCTGATCACTTTTAAAAAGCCCGCATTTCTGCCATCGCCATTGAGTGCCAGTTGCAGCGAATCGCTGGCAAAGTATTCCTGGGCTTTGGCAATGGCTTCAACCGCCCTTTTTTCTTCGGGAAGCCTAAACCAGTATTTATATACAAAATAACCACCCACCAGCACTATAACAGCGCTTAAGAAGATAATAATTGTTTTATTGTTTCTTTCCCAAAAATCCTGTGCATTCAACAACCTGTCTCCATGCTTAACCGTTTCGTGTTTCTTTATTGCGCTCATTTTATGCTTGGGTATTCTTTTTAGAATTGTAATTTTTGCCTGTTTAGTCCACTATAAATGGATAGTCTTCCTGTATGTAAATGTCTTTTAGCAACTCGTCGTCGTTTGGCCACGGGCTTTCTTCGGCAAATTTTACCGACTCTTCTACTTCCTTTTTTACCCTTTCATTGATAACTTCAATCTCTTCCTCGGTAACCTTAAAAGCTTCGATCAGCTTGCTTTTTGCGTATTCAATAGGATCCCGCTGTTTGTATTCTTCTACTTCTTCCTTGGTGCGGTATTTTGCCGGATCGCTCATGGAATGTCCTTTATACCGGTAGGTTTTTATTTCAAGCAATGTTGGCCCGCCGCCTTCTCTTGCTCTCTTTACAGCGCGCTCAACAGCTTCGTGCACCGCTTCCGGGCTCATTCCGTCTACCGTATCACCGGGCATATCATACGCATCAGCCAGCTTGTAAATATCCATTACGTTGGAAGTTCTTTGAATTGAAGTACCCATGGCGTAATTGTTGTTCTCACAAATAAAAACCACGGGCAGCTTCCATATCATAGCCAGGTTAAAGGTTTCATGCAGGATGCCCTGACGTGCGGCTCCATCTCCAAAAAAAGTAATAGACACATTGTCGGTACCCTTGTATTGTTCAGCAAAAGCCAGCCCGGCTCCCGTTCCTATTTGTGCGCCCACAATGCCATGACCTCCAAAAAACCGTTCCTTCATTCCAAAAAAATGCATGCTGCCGCCTTTCCCTTTTGAACACCCTGTTGCTTTTCCGAATAATTCAGCCATACACGATCTGGCACTTATTCCTTTCGCAATAGCCAATCCGTGATCACGGTAGGCCGTAATAAACGGGTCTTCGGGTTTGGTGGCGGTCATGCAACCCGCTGCCAATGCTTCCTGCCCGATGTATAAATGACAAAAACCACGGATCTTTTGCATTCCATACAGTTGCCCGGCTTTTTCTTCAAACCGGCGCAGCAAAAGCATCAATTCGTACCAATACAGGTAGGTTTCCTTTGTAAATTTTACAG
>NZ_DAOMOZ010000311.1:0-4093 GCF_035444585.1 Agriterribacter sp. | reverse complement strand
AACCCTGGTTGGCCAGCCAGCGCAAGGTAAGCGTAAGTTTATCACCCCACCTGTCTAAAACCTCCTGGTGGGTTGAGCCGCCGTAAACATATAATACAAGTGGTAATCTCCCTCTTATATTGTGATAAGGCCTGATCAGCCAGCCGTTCATCGTCATGGAATCATTGGCCTTCACGGTAAAAAAGTATGCCTGCGGGATCTTGTAATCGTTCAGCCGGTCGTTCAGCTCTTTGTTCTCGATCAGCTTTTTCTTGTCCTTTCCCGTAGTGGAAACTACCTGGTAAACCGGGGGTTCGTTTAAAGAAGAGAATGCATCAAAAAAGAACCGTTTGTCGCTGCTTATCCAGGCATCATGATAACCATCACCGGAGGTAAGCTTTGTTCTTCCCTTGCCATCGTAATTTATTTTATACAATTGTTTTTGCCTTGATCCCGATTCGTTCGATGAATAGTATACTTCGCTGTGTATATCATCAATCGCCTCCACGTCAGTCACTTCCCAGTTACCGCTGGTTAAAGGAACAGCGGTAGCGGAATCGCTGCTTATTTCATACAAATGCGTATATCCGTCCTTTTCGCTCTTCCACAAAAACGACCTGCCTTCTTTAATAAAGTACATATTGTCCGGGTACACCCGAACATAATCAGCGGCACTTTCTTCCGTATAGATCACGGCGGTTTTTCCTGTAACAATATCGGCTTTCAGCAGCTCCAGTCTTTTTTGATCTCTTGTGAGGCGTTGCACAAATAAAGCTTTATTATCGGGGCTCCATCTGATCCCTGTAATGTACTGATCGGGATTAACGCCAATATCTATCGGTACAAACAGCTTATTGGCAATATCATAAACAAATACTTTTACATCGGGCACCATTTCACCGGCTAAAGGATAACGTTGATTCCTGATTTCGGCATAGGGCCGTTCGTATATGGTTAATGGATAGTTTTTGACTGTGTTTTCATTGAACCGCAGCATGGCAATATAGTTCCCGTTGGGGCTCCACTCGTAAGCCTTTGTCATACCAAAGCCATTCTCGTATAGCGCATCTGCCATGCCATATAAAAACTGGCCAGCCGATCCGTCTACCGTTACCGGAATGGTGGTGTTCTTTTCAATGTCCATAATATACAGGTTGGCGTCAATAATATATGCCAGCCGCTTGCTGTCGGGTGAAAAGCCGGGATACAATTGCTTGCCGTTGGTGGAAACGACCCTTAATGTTTTCTTATCAATATCCCATACATAATTGAACGCTTTTTCCGAGATGGTATATAAAGGCTCGATTTGTGTACGGATAAGGATCTTGCTGTCATCGGGTGAAAAGCCAAAATCCTGGAAGTACGTAAATGTAGTGGGCAGGGAATCGGTTTCGCGCTTGATCTGGTTCGAAAACAGCGTATCCACGATCCGGGTGGTGTTAAAGTCGAGCGATAAGATGACCTGCGGGCCCGAAGCGGTGTCGGTTTGGATCCATGCAAAGCGGGGAGACTGATTCATGAGATGCACCACATATTTGCGTTCATCGAAATGACCGCTCCATATCTTTTCGAGATCAAGCTCCATTTTCGCCTGTTGCTGTGCCTCAACAATAAAAGGAAAGCAAAATAGAAGTAAGCCTATGAACAGTTTTTTCATTATCAGCATAATTGGTAAAAAAATCTTTGGAACAGGCTATTGGAATTATACCGCAGAAAACAACATTGGGACGGTAAAAATAAAGGTATTCATTTAAATTGCATGATAATTCCGGGTGAATGCAAAAGATCGAATAACAAAGAACAGGAGTCAAATAAATTTCAAGTAGTAAATTTTAAATCCGAGGCCGGAAACCGAGGTTTGAAATACAATCAGCGCTCACGTAAGGCAGCTATAGTGCAGGCTACTGAAA
Source organism: Agriterribacter sp. (assembly GCF_035444585.1). Taxonomy (GTDB): domain Bacteria; phylum Bacteroidota; class Bacteroidia; order Chitinophagales; family Chitinophagaceae; genus Agriterribacter. The sequence goes on along the minus strand of NZ_DAOMOZ010000311.1, from coordinate 2,204 downwards.
ATGAGAAGGCAACATCGAAATTAAGCTGAATCACAGCAGCACAGAAGTGCCATCAGGGCTCCTTCCTGAAAACGGGCAGGTTGCCAACGGTGCATCACGTTATTTTTAATGCTTAAGCATGCGCTTAATAGGTTACACGCTATGACAAATTATCTTTTAAAGAATATCAACATTGTTAATGAAAACTCCATTGCTGCTGCAGATGTCTTGATAAAGAACGGAAGGATAGAGCGGATAGGCGCTTCCATCCAACCGGCATTTACCGTTACAGAGATCAACGGTGAGGGCAAATACCTGCTGCCGGGGGTAATTGACGACCAGGTGCATTTCAGGGAACCGGGGTTAACCCATAAAGCCACTATATATTCTGAATCGAAAGCAGCCGTGGCAGGAGGAGTTACCTCCTTTATGGAAATGCCCAATACCATTCCCAATGCGCTTACGCTCGATTTGCTGGAAGATAAATACACCATCGCCGCAAAAACGGCTTTAGCCAATTACTCTTTTTTCATGGGCACGGCCAATAATAATGCAGATGAGGCGCTGAAGGTGAACCGGCACACCGATAAGATATGCGGCATTAAAATTTTCATGGGCTCCAGTACCGGCAACATGCTGGTAGATAATTACCTCACGCTTGACAAGCTGTTCCGGGAAAGTGAAGTGCTGATTGCCACACATTGTGAAGATGAAAAAATCATCAGGTCCAATTACGAAAGGATAAAGAAAGAGAAAAACATTTTAACGGCGTCAGACCATCCGCTGATCCGTGATGAAGAGGCTTGTTTTGAATCATCGCTCACTGCCATACAATTTGCCCAAAAATACAACAGCCGCCTACACATCCTGCACATTTCAACGGCTAAAGAATTGCAGTTGTTCAGCAATCTTAAGCCGCTGAAAGAAAAGCGCATCACCTGTGAGGTCTGTGTTCACCACCTGCATTTTACCGCCAGTGACTACGAACGCCTGGGTTACCTGATCAAATGTAATCCTGCTATTAAGGCGTCGTCGAACAGGGATGCTTTATGGAAGGCACTGGCAGACGACAGGATCGATGTTATCGCTACAGACCATGCTCCGCATACTTTATCCGAAAAGGGATATTCAAGGAATGATGATGGGATGCTTATTTTGAAGGAAGATATACAATATGAAAATGCGCATGCCGGCCTGCCCCTCGTGCAGCATCCGCTGTTGCTGATGTTGTATTATTACAAACAGGGGAAGATCAGCCTGGAAACCATTGTACGCAAAATGAGCCATGCGGTAGCAGATTGTTACCGGATAGCCAACCGGGGCTATATCCGCGAAGGGTACTGGGCCGACCTGGTGGTGGCCGACCTTGATCGCCCGGTTACCGTAAAGCACGAAGACCTTTTATATAAGTGCGGATGGAGCCCGCTGGAAGCATTTGCATTTCCCGCAGGCATTACCCATACATTTGTGAACGGCAATTTGCTGTATGAGAATTATGGAAAAGCGGTGTGGAATGAATCTGATAAGGGCATGAGGTTGTTATTTGAGCGGTAGATTGAATATTAATGTGTTCATATTGTAACAGGATCTGGCCGGTTTGTATTACATGCAGATAGACAAAACCACATATCATGATCTTTCTGTCTTCAATGCTGAAGAAGAATTTTCCGTTTTTCATAAGCTCAATTTTACACGTACCAATGGCGGTAAAGAATGGCTGCGCTGGATGATGCGTGAACCTTTTGAAGAGGTGAACAAAATACTGGACACGCAAAAAATAATACAGCTTATCGTATCCCGCATAGACCAATGGCCCAATTCTATTACCAACGGCACCATGATGATGATGGAAAGGTTTTACGATACGGCGATTGATCCCATACCGCATTCAACAGATTTTTTCAGCACCCGGCTGTACAAAGCCTTGCACAGCGTTGATTATGGGCTGGTGCGGTATTCGGTTAAGCATTTCCGTGATTTTGTTTGGGGGATGCAGCAACTGTCTGTACTGATAGACGCACCGCAGGCACCTGCCAAACTGCAATTGTTTGCTTCCAGGATAAGGTCGCTGCTGCTGCATGAGCAACTGCAGGAGCTGTTGAAAAAGGAACCGGGGCAAAGTTTTTCCATAAAGGAAAACCTTTATTATGGTCATTTTTTACAAAAAGCTTTTAAAACGCGGCCTAATGAGCTGAGCCAACTATTTTACCAGTTGGATGCCTGGT
>NZ_DAOMOZ010000310.1:0-4113 GCF_035444585.1 Agriterribacter sp. | reverse complement strand
GTGACAATAAAGAAGAGGTAAGCGTTGCCATTGGCGCATTGAAGCACCCTGCTGCAGGTGTGCGCAGGGCTGCCATACAGGTGCTGCCGGCAACGGAAGAAGTTTCAAAAGCACTGATCGGGGCGGGTACATTTGAAGATAAAGACCTGCGCGTGGTGCTGGCTGCCGTATTAAAAGCATGCGATCTTCCTCCATCGGAAGCATTGGGACAAGCTTTATTTAAGCTGGCCAGCAAAGAGGGCGGCAGCGCTGAGGATAAATGGATCCAGAGAGCTTTGTTCATCGCATCAGGCATACAACAGCAGGGCTTTGAAAAGGCATTTAAAGCCAGCGGCATCAGCGAACAGGTGGAACTGGGTAAGGCCGGATTGATCCATCGCATAATGCTGCGTTCCCAATTGCATGTACTGTCACTGCCTCAGAATACTTATATCAGGCCCGACCTGTTACCCGATCTCACGGGGAGAGAATTGTTTTTTACTGCAAATGTGGAGTTGAACAATGACCGTAAGAAAGGCGTAATTGCAGCCCAGGGCAATAAGTTGAACGGGTATGCAGTGTATGTTGACAATGACCGGAAATTGCATTTCCAGGTTAACCAAAACAATCAATCCTATACCATACGATCCGGGGATAGTGTTGCCGATACCTTTTCGGTAACTGCCAAACTTTTAAAAGGGGGCGTTATGGAATTGTTTTTAAATGATAAAGAAGTTGCTGCGGGAAAAGCAAAAGGGTTGTTCACCATACCCTTGCGTGATGCCGGCATCCGCATAGCAAATGATTACCGGAGCAGCGGCGCAAAAAAAGCAGGCAATTATGAAGACAGTGCACGGAATATAGGCAGGGTATATGACGCACGTATGGAAGCCCTGCTTGCCGAATCGCAAAAAGCCGATCTGGGTAAGCCCGACCAGGTAATTGTGATGAAGACAGTGCAGAATCAAATGAAATTTGAAAAAACAAAAATTACTGCCAAAGCGGGAACAATACTGGAAATAGTGCTTACCAATATAGATTTCATGCAACACAATTTATTAATACTCAAACCCGGCAGCATGGAAAGGGTAGGAGCCGCAGCAGATAAGCTTGCGCAGGTACCCGAAGGCATTAGTATGCAGTATATCCCTTCCGTTCCGGATGTTTTATTTGCAACACCGTTGGTTAATCCTGATCAGCAGTTCAGCCTGAAGTTCCGTGTGCCGGATATCCCGGGCGATTATCCTTACATCTGCTCTTACCCGGGGCACTGGCGGATCATGAATGGTGTATTAACGGTGGAGAGATAAAAATAATTTTACTTTACGCCCCATGCGGGACTGACCAAAAGGTCGTCATTGCGAGCGAAGACAAGCAATCTCACATACTTGAACTTCTATCGTTCAATGGGATTGCTTCGGTCGTTCCTCCCTCGCAAAGACGTTCAACGACCTTTATGATCAGCCCCGCTTTTTATAAAATACACTTGTGCATTTTTTTGCAGGTTAACAAATCAATAGCGAAATATTTGACAGATTTCATATTCCTTTGACCGCAGATAAGCAATGATTTGGAAGTAGGAATTGTATAAGAGGAAACCCGGACCTGTTGTTGATCCTTTGCGTAAAAGCTATTTGCTTTACCGGTGATTTGTAACGATTTTATCCTAATTTTGTATTTCATTAAGATAATTTCTTCCTGTATCAATTCCCGATCTCCCTCAATTCTGCTAAAATAATATCAAACAAGTAGGCCCATTAACGCGTGGGAATACAAGTATTATGCAACACACGAACGGATAGCATAGGCTTTCCTCTTTAATAATTCATTATTAAAACTACCTGCATATGGATAGAATTACCTGATAGCATTAAACACACGGAGCGTGGCTCCGTTTCCCGCAAAGAAAACAAACTGCCGCTCTGGCAGCGATCATTAAATTAAATGAACCTCATATGAAAAGAAATGAATGCGGCGTATCGCAGCGTATACGCCTTTTACCCAACAAGTACCTGCTTACTGCCGGGATGACCCTCGTGATCGTCTTTGGCCTTTTTATTCCGGTTTTTGCAAACGGCTATGGAAACCTGCTACTCAAAAGTCCGGAGAATCGTTTCAAAAGAAATGCAGCTATTGACATTACCGGTAAAGTAAAAAATGACAATGGTGAACCGCTTCCCGGCGTTACCGTTATGGAAAAAGGAACCAATAACGGAACCACCACAGATGCAACAGGCAGCTTTTCCATTAATGTGAGCAGTGCCGATGCTGTGCTGGTATTGAGTTACGTTGGCTTTAAAAATAAGGAGGTGTCCGTTAGCAATACGGCCGCGTTGCAAAACATAGTATTGTTGCCCGATGTGGGCAGCCTGACTGATATAGTGGTAATAGGTTATGGTACCGCAAAAAAATCCGACCTCACGGGATCGGTTGCAGTGGTAAAGGCAGAGCAGCTGATGGACAGGCCGGTACCCAATGTTACACAGGCATTGCAGGGAAAAGTGGCTGGTGTTGATGTAAGTGTGAACAGCAACGCACCCGGCGCCGGAGCCAAAGTTAGAGTACGCGGATTGGGATCTATCAATTCAAGTCTTGATCCTTTGTATGTAGTAGATGGTGTGGCAGGCGTTGATGGCAATAGCATTAACCCCAATGATATTGCTTCGCTGGAAGTATTAAAAGATGCTTCTTCTACTGCTATTTATGGTGCACGCGGCGCCAATGGTGTAATTATGATCACCACCAAACGGGGCAGAAGCGGAGCTACGAGGGTTACATATGATGGCAATGTAAACATAGCCGAATTGTACCGGCACTTACCCGCACTTGATGCACAGGAATTTGTTGATGTATACAATTTATCTTTTGCCAACGGGCAGAAGTTCGATCCGCTTGGCGGAACATGGGCGCCCCCGAAAGCTTTGAATCATGCCAACTTTCCCCTGCTTTTTGACGAAAATGACAAGCCGCTTTACAATACCAACTGGGAGTCGGAAGTATATAAGCCGGCATTATCTCACAGTCACCAGCTCAATTTCCAGGGTGGCAGCGAGAAAACTTTATTCAGCGTTTCCCTGGGTTATCTGGACCAGGATGGCATAATGGTGAATTCAAATTTTAAACGCTACTCTGCGAGGTTTACATTAGATAATGATGTAAACAGGTGGCTGAAGATCGGCGGTAATCTTTCTTTGATAAAGTCGAGGCAGCGCATGGTATCCGATGGTAACGGCGGGTTGAACGTGCCGCGTATGGTTACGGAAGAGGTTCCTATTCTCCCGGTAAAATACCCCGACGGCACCTGGGCGGGCAACAGCGATATTGACGGGCTGGAAGGAGGTGCAAACCCTGTGCATATTTCGGAAAACAGGTATACGCTCAATAATAATTTTCAGACACAGGGCAATACCTACCTGTTGTTCCATATTACGAAAAACCTGGATTTTAAATCTGATTTTGGATTTAATCTGAATGATCAAAAAAATAATTTCTATTCTGCCGGAGATCTGCATAACCTGTCGCAGGACCAGGGAGGTGTTGCCAACCTGAACGCTTACAATAATATTTACTGGCAGTCTGAAAATTATCTTACATGGAACAGGGAATTTAATAATGGTCATAAAATGACGGCTTTACTGGGCGCCTCCTGGCAGGAATTCAACCAGGAAAGAATGAGAGCGGAAGCGCAGAATTTTATTGATGATATTTTCCAGTGGCATTATTTACAGGCCGGATCAGTTCGTTCCGCTCTGGAGTCGCAGGATTATAAATGGGCGATGAACTCTTATTTTGCACGTGTTACTTATAATATCAGCGATAAATATTTATTTACGGTCACAGGCCGGTATGACGGCTCTTCTAAATTCGGTGCCAATAATAAATATGCATTCTTTCCTTCTATAGGCGCTGCATGGAGGGTTTCAGAAGAAGACTTCATGAAAAACAATGTTAATAGTATTATCAGCGATCTGAAGGTTCGTGCAAGCTATGGTACTTCAGGTAACCAGGAAATAGGGCAGTATCAATCTATTGCGCAAACACTACCCAGCACCACGGTGCTTAACGGAAGTCTTCAGTCAACGCTCATTCCAAGCTACCTGGGCAACCCCCATCTGAAATGGGAAATATCATTGC
>NZ_DAOMOZ010000309.1:0-4195 GCF_035444585.1 Agriterribacter sp. | reverse complement strand
CGTAAAGAGCAATCTTTTCGACTGCTGCTGCTCCGAAACCTTTTTCATATAGACTAATTGCTGGCATCTCGTACCCTCTCACTTTCCGGGACGTATACCGACCTGGTTTTTTTGACTTAACATTCGTGTAATGAACAGGCTGCAACCGCATAAAAGAAGAAAATGGTTACGCTGGCTGAACATTGTCCTGGTTGTATACCTGCTGTGCGGCATAGCATTTTATTTACTGCAGGACCGTTTCCTGTTTCATCCAGTGGCTTTGAAACGCAGCAGTCCCTATCATTTTTCTGCTTCCAGCAGGGAAATCAATGTGGCGGTGGATAAACAAAGCAATATGAACATTGTGCAATTCCTTACCCGCGACAGCCTGCCCCGGGGTGTAGTGCTGTATTTTCATGGCAACCGCAAAAACATCGGCTGGTATGCCGCATATGCTCCCGGGTTTACCTCAAAAGGATATGAGGTATGGATGATAGATTATCCCGGCTTTGGCAAAAGCACGGGCCGGCTTACCGAGCAGAAGCTTTATGATGATGCCCTGCAGCTTTATGTTATGGCCCGTTCAAAATTTCCGGCCAACAGCATTACAGTATACGGCAAATCATTGGGAACAGGCATTGCTTCGTGGCTGGCTGCTAAAAGAAGCTGTAACCAGCTTATACTGGAAACCCCTTATTACAGCATGACGTCGCTGGTACAGCATTATTTACCCATATACCCGGTAAGCACCCTGCTCAAATACAAACTGCCGGTATATAAATATATCAGTCTTGTTAATGCACCGGTTACCGTTTTTCATGGTACGGATGATAAAGTGATCCCCTACAGCAATGCACACCGTTTAAAAGAGGCCATGCATACAAAAGACAGGTTTATTGCGATAAAAAATGCCGGGCACAATAACCTTAAGGATTACCCCCGGTTTCAAAATACGCTGGACAGCTTGTTGAAATGATATGCGGCAATAAAAGTGATCAATGCTTCTAAATAGCAATGATATTTGAGCCCTTGTTTTTTTTGATCTTTTCGGGCACGGAAGCAAGAATAGACCCCCGCAGCGCATCTATTAACCGCTTTTTTACAAAATCGCGCTGCACCACAAGGCTTACTTCACGTACGGGCACGGGGCTTTTAAACTTACGGATAAGCTGTAGTTGCTTTGCCGGCATATCCAGTGTAGCCAGTTCCGGAATGATGGTAATGCCATCATTCAGATCTACCATGCGCCTGAGCGTTTCTATGCTCCCGGTTTCATAATCAAAATGGCTGCCTGCAAGGCTTCTCTTTCTCAATTCACAAAGGTTTTCTATTTGCGACCGGAAACAATGCCCCTCTTCCAAAAGCCATAATTTATTGGGATCAATATCCTGTGCCAGCACATAATGTTTTTTATAAAGGGTATTTTTCTTCGACACATATGCCAGCATTTCTTCATAAAACAATACGAATTCCTTTATCCCTTTTTGCTGAAGCGGCGTTACCAGGATGCCCGCATCTATTGCTCCCTCCTTCAGCGAATGGGTAATGATATCCGTGGTCATTTCGCTTACAATCAGCTTTACTTTCGTGTATTTCATCGCAAACTGCTGAATGAACAATGGCAATAAATAGGGCGCCAGGGTGGGAATAATGCCTATACGCAGCTCGCCGGTAAGCGTGCCTTTTTTATACTCGATCAATTCATGAAGCGCTTCTTTCTGGACGAGAATGCTTTTTGCCTGCGCTATTACTTCGGCGCCGATAGCCGTAGGAATAACGGGTTGCTTGCTGCGGTCGAAAATGACAATCCCCAACTCTTCCTCCAGCTTTTGAATTTGCATACTTAAGGTAGGCTGTGTAACATGACAATGGTCGGCCGCTAAGGTGAAATGCCGGAAGGCATCAAGGGCTGCAATGTATTCTAACTGGATAAAGGTCATACCGATCAATTGAACTTATTAAAGTAAGCAAAATAATCAATTTAAACAATGAAAGCTCCCGGAACTCGGGAGTTTTTGGTTCGGAAGTTATGGTTGCCCGATGGCTGAATGCCGATACCTGACTGCATCTCAACAAAAAAAGACCCGGCATTGGAAAACGCCGGGCATCTTGTGTAGATTTTCTCTATACCCTTTATCTATTTAGTAATGCAAAATTAAGAAATGTCTTGTTAAAGATTCCAGAAAAGGGATGTCCGATTGAAGTATTTTTTCCTCCCGGATGGTTTCATCCGCCGGCGAGCAGGCGATATTGCACCTCACTTTTTTATAAGTACGACTGGCATAGCTGAACACCAAAGCGCTGCCTGCGAGCAAGGCAGCTATAAAAATGATCTTATTTAATTTTTTTTTCATTTTCAAGACGTCACGAAATTAATTTCAAATGATGGATAACCAAAGCCAAAAATGTTAATTACTGTTAAAATCGCTTATAAAACGAAGCAGACGGGAAAAAGTTACATTGGCCGTTATTTTTAAAAAGCGCGTAGGTTTGCAGCTTAAATATTTGCACATGAACAGGAAATTGACCGAACGCATCGGCAGCGAATTGGAAGAGATCCGTCAAAATGGTCTTTATAAAACGGAGCGCATAATAGAAAGTCCCCAGGGAGCGGATATAGAAGTGGCGGTACCGGAAGAAAAAGAGAAAAAAAAGGTCATTAATTTTTGCGCCAACAATTACCTCGGGCTGTCCTCGCACCCGAAAGTTACAGAAGCTGCCAAAAATTATATAGACCAACGGGGTTATGGCTTAAGCAGCGTTCGGTTCATTTGCGGCACACAGGATATACATAAAGAACTGGAGCGCAAACTTTCGGCTTTCCTGGGAATGGAAGATACCATATTGTATGCTGCCGCGTTTGATGCCAATGGCGGTGTATTTGAGCCCCTGTTCAACGACAGGGATGCGATCATTTCCGACGCGCTGAACCACGCTTCCATTATTGATGGCATAAGGCTTTGCAAAGCCCAACGCTTCCGGTATGATCACAATAACATGAACGACCTGGAAGAAAAATTAAAAGATGCAGGCACTGCGAGGAACCGTATTATTGTAACTGACGGCTCATTCAGCATGGACGGCACCATCGCCCAGCTGGATGCCATTTGTGCTTTGGCAGAAAAATATGATGCGGCAGTAATGACCGACGAATGCCATTCTACGGGCTTTTTGGGTAAAACCGGCAGGGGCACACATGAATACCGGAATGTAATGGGTAAGATAGATATCATTACCGGCACCCTGGGCAAAGCCCTTGGCGGGGCTTCGGGTGGTTTTACCAGCGGCAAAAAAGAAGTAATTGACATGCTGCGCCAGCGTTCGCGCCCTTATCTTTTTTCCAACACTTTAGCGCCGAGCATTGTGGGAGGATCCATTGCCGTACTGGATATGCTTAGTGAAACCACCGAATTAAGGGATAAACTGGAATGGAATACAAAATATTTCAGGAGCAAAATAACGGCAGCAGGTTTTGATATCAAGCCTGGCGATCACCCCATTGTTCCCATTATGCTGTACGATGCCTTGCTGGCGCAAACCATGGCATCACGCTTACTGGAAGAAGGTATTTATGTAACAGGCTTTTTCTTCCCGGTTGTGCCTAAGGGCAAAGCGCGCATACGTGTACAGCTCAGCGCTGCACATGAGCCCCATCATTTGGATAAGGCCATTGCCGCTTTTACCACAGTGGGAAAAGAGCTGGGAGTGATCGGATAAAATGTTTGATTTGTTGTTTTTTACAATTAATAATATGTTCAACATTAAAATGAAAATAAAATATTCCGCTTTCGCTGTTTTAGCAATTACCGCTGTTGTATTATCCTCCTGTTCCATGAATAATGTGGAGCAGGATGAAACATTAAAAAAATATTTTGATGAAAATAAGGTAACCGGAAGCTTTGCCCTTTTTGATAACGGCAGGGGAGAATTCGTGATCTACAATCTTAAAAGGGATACCACCCGTATACTACCCGCCTCTACATTTAAAATAGTAAATGCCCTTATTGCCCTGCAAACGGGTGTAGTAACAACAGACAGTACCATTATTAAATGGGATGGCGTACAAAGAGAGGTAAGCGACTGGAACCAGGATTTAAGTCTGGCCCGGGCCTTCCGCTACTCTTCCGTTCCGCACTTCCAGGAAATAGCCCGGCGTATCGGCAGAGATACGATGCAGAAATGGATAGACAGCCTTAAATACGGCAATATGAAAATT
>NZ_DAOMOZ010000308.1:0-4201 GCF_035444585.1 Agriterribacter sp. | reverse complement strand
CGGGTCTAACTATATATTTTCCAAAAAAGGCTATGCCGACCTTCCCCGCGATTTTACTACGGCTGAAGCCAACCTGGAACCTACTAAAATGAATGACAAAAGTGTGCTCGTGATCTTTGATCATAAGCTCAGCAACAACTGGAAAATGACCGCCCAGGCTGCCTATTTCAATTACCAGCAAAAAGGAGCTTCGCTGTGGCCGCAGTGGCCGGTAGCTTTTGATCCTCAGGACGACGGCATATTGTACAGGGGCATATCTATATGGGATGTGCTCGGCACCAGTAAAATCGGGCAGATGTTTGTTAACGGCGAAGTGCAGACAGGCGCGGTATCGCATAAAATACTGGCGGGGCTGGATATGAGCAATAAGGAATATTACCACGACTGGAACCAGGGTGGACCCCTGGGGGATCCGCTCAACATCTATGCTCCTGTGCATGGAAACACCAGCGTACCGGTGTTCGACAGGAGCAAAAACATCAGGGAAAGAGGCGTGCGGCTTTATGGCGGATATACCGGCTTATATGTGCAGGATGAGCTGGGCTTTTTTGATGACGCATTACGTCTCACTTTAGCAGGACGCTATACCACCCTTAAATCAGGTGAGTATACTGATGAGTTTAAAAGCAACCGGTTTACCCCGCGTATCGGTCTTAGCTATTCGATAAACAAGAATACAGCCGTTTATTTTGTGAAGGACGAGTCTTTTTTAGAAAATTATGGGTCTGACTGGCAGGGGAAAAGCTTTGATCCCATTACGGGTGGAAATATTGAAGTGGGGGTAAAAAAAGACTGGGTGAACGGCAAATGGAATTCCGCCGTTTCGGTTTACCAGATCACCCGGAACAATGTGCAGACTACCGATTTTGATCATCCTCATCCTGCCGGTGGTTATTATACACGCCAGTCGGGTCAGCAAAAAACGAAAGGCGTTGAGGTTGATATCAGAGGGCAGATCGTAAGAGGGCTCGACGTGATCATTAACTATGCGTATACAGAAGCCAAAGTGACCAAAGACAGCGACAAGAGTGTGATCGGTACACAGGTGGCGGGCTCCAGCCGCCATATTCAAAACGCGTGGCTGAACTACAGGATGGACAGGGGAGCGTTAACCGGCTTTGGCATTTCAGTGGGCTACCAGTACCAGGTAAAACGTTCGCCCTGGTATGTTTTTGATAATTCGGAAAACAGCCTGCCCGATTACTTTCGCTTAGACGGAAGCCTTTCTTACCAAAAAGAGAAGATTGGCTTTAACCTGGTGGTGAACAATATCCTGAATAAATATTTATATTCGGGTGCGCCATACGAGGATTATTTTTACTGGCAAACAGAACCCGGAACCAATATGCGGTTTAGCGTATCGTACAGATTTTAATTCCGCAATGCTATAGTAATGAGGGATGACATTTAAAAAATTCATAGGAAAAATTCACCTCTGGCTCGGGCTAAGCTCCGGGCTGGTGGTTTTAATACTGGGTATTACCGGTTGTATACTGGCGTTTGAACTGGAGATCAGGAGTGTTACCGAATCATCTTTTCGCAACGTAAAAGTGGAAAACAGGGATGTATTGCCGCCATCGGAGCTGAAAGCCATTGCCGAAAAACATTTGGCATCAAAAAAAGCGCTGGGTGTTGAATACCCCGGCAAAGACAAAGCAGCCGTTGCCGCCTATTATGATGAAAAAGAATATGAGCTGGTTTTCATGAACCCGTATAGCGGCGAAGTGCTGAAGCATAAAAACATGAACAGGGATTTTTTCCGCATTGTATTAGATGGTCATTATTATTTATGGTTGCCGGATAATATAGGACAACCCATCGCAGCATCTGCCACACTTATTTTTTTGGTGATGATGATCAGTGGTCTGATCCTTTGGTGGCCAAAGAACAAAGCGGCAAAAAAGCAAAGATTCACCATCAAATGGAGCGCAAGATGGCGGCGTAAAAATTACGATCTGCACAATGTGCTGGGTTTTTATATGACCTGGGTAGCCATCTTCCTGGCCATTACAGGGCTGGTATTCGGGTTTCAATGGTTCGCCGGATCGGTATACTGGGTTACCAGCGGCGGTGAAACAATGGTTGAACATACACACCCTGTTTCGGATACTACTAAAACAGCATCGTTTGCCAATATGGCCGATCATTTATGGCAGGAACACCGCACAGGGTTAAAAGGAAATGAAAGCATAGGCGTGTATTTTGCCGCTATTTCCACCGACCCGGTTGAAATAGCGGTCAATCATAAGCCCGGCACTTATTACAATTCCGATTATTATCATTACGACCAGTACACCGGAAAAGAACTGCCGGCTACAGGCAGCTATGCCGGGAGTTTTGAAGATGCGCCGCTGGCAGATAAAATAGTACGCATGAATTACGATATGCATGTGGGCGCTATACTGGGGCTTCCGGGAAAAATACTTGCTTTTTTTGCAAGTCTCATTGCTGCCAGCCTGCCGGTAACGGGTTTTTACATCTGGCTGGGACGAAGAAAGAAAAAGAAAACTGTTTTTGTGAAGCAGGCAAAATTAGTGGCGGCGGCTTCTGTGGTATAGCAATAAGCGTGAGATGTTAGGAGGAGATTGCCGCTGATGCCCAAATGGATGATAACGGATCTACTATTCTTTATAACTTTTTTACTGTTTTTAAACGCATTGAAACTCCTCCTTCTGAAGGATTACAATCCTGTATCCGTTTGCTTCCAGCGTATCGCATCGCTTTGCAAAGTTGAAGGGTTGCCGGCCGTAAGCATTATTATGAGACCCTGACGGGGTCACAGGTCTGTAACCCCGTCACCTCGAAACAGGTACGACCCCTTCGGGGTCCAAGCCTTCCTCTTATGATTTTATAAACCTTGTATCCCTTCGGGATACAAGATGGCCATTTTAAACTGATTTGAAACCGCCAATAAGCAATTAATGTTGTTTCCTTAAAACCTCATCCTTCTGAAGGATTACAATCCTGTATCTGTTTGCTTCTAACAGCGTATCGCATCGCTCTGTAAAGTTGAAGGGTTGCCGGCCGTAGCATTATTATGAGACCCTGACGGGGTCACAGGTCTGTAACCCCGTCACCTCGAAACAGGTACGACCCCTTCGGGGTCGAAGCCTTCCTCTTATGATTTTATAAACCTTGTATCCCTTCGGGATAGAGGATGCCAATTTTGAACTGATCTGAGACAGCCAATAGGCAATTGTGATTTAATTCCGGCCGAATTATCAATAAATGTACTTAGGTATATCACACCGGTATTAGTTTCCTCATTTCGAAAATCATTTTCCTGATTAAAGCACATTTCTTTTTTTGAGGGGCGTATTATTGTTCGAAATTATTTACTCTATGTGCGGATTCCGGTATTTATACAATGGCGAAGATGGCTATATTGTACGTTGCAAAAATTGCGGGCATTACCAGATTGCTTTTGCCAGCTTCATGTTAACCCTTTCGCAAAGTGAATTTCAATCATTTTGTGAGCTGGCAAAATATAAATGCAGCGAACCCGATCATTCCCTTGCCGAACACAGTAAAAGCATCATCCTGCAAACGCCGGCACAGGGCGTATTCATTCTGCTTACTAAAAGTGAAGGCGCCCGTTTGTGTGAAATACTCGAAGAAGCCGATAATGAGGACAAAGCGCTTTCCCTTATAAGCATGTTCAGCTCCTGAATTACAGGTATCGTAAAAAGTGAGCGCCCGCCCCGGTGATCCCGGCCGGGCCCGTTCACCTCTCACCTCACCTCTCACATCTCACATCTCACATCTCACATTTCACCTCTCACCTCTCACTTCTCACCTCTCACCTCTCACCTCTCACATCTCATCTCTTCCGCCGTCCGCATAAAAAAAGTGGCTGTCTTATTGCGACAACCACTTTTGTATGATATTGCTATTTCTTCAATGAACGAGCCGTCACCATTCACCCCGTCCGAACGCCCGCCTGACCAGATTCGGGCAGGGTGTTCATCCGCCCCCCGGATGGCTTCGGTCTGATGGGGGCGGGCATTCACTACTCACCACTCACCACTCACTACTCACTACTCACTACTACCCCCCTCTAATGCGCAACGGCTGCGGTAGCCGTGCTACGGGGATTTGCCTTCTTTTGCCAGAAGAAAAAGATAAGGAACAGCACGATCAGTATGGCCGGGAAGGCAACCATTTTGGCCAGCGTTGCCTGTCCTGCAACCAGTTCCAGCTG
>NZ_DAOMOZ010000307.1:0-4249 GCF_035444585.1 Agriterribacter sp. | reverse complement strand
CAGGTACTCACTGGTGCGCTCCACCGATTCGCGATGATTGCAGAACACAACGGTGGAACGGTTGCCCAAATGGCAAATGAGTTTAAAAAGCGTTCCTAATTTATCCTTTTCATCACTCTGCACAATTTTTATCGCCAGCCCTTTGGGAGCTTCCCCTGAACCGGACAGGAAATCCAATTTTACCGGATCTTTCAATCCAATAAATTCGGGAATTTCAACTGCTTCAGTAGCGGAAGTAAGTATCCTTTTTTTCAGTGCCGGCAGGGCGCTTATGATAAAAGCCAGTTCTTCATGAAAGCCCGATTCCAGCGATTTATCAAATTCGTCCAGCACCAGGGTTTCAATGGCATCTGTAGTGATATTTCCGCGGCGGATGTGATCCGCCAGCCGCCCGGGCGTACCAATGAGCAGTGCCGGCGGCTGCTGCAAATTATGCTCTTCCGTTTCACGCAGGTGGCCGCCATAGCAGCAGGTAACCTTATACGAGGTGCCCAGCGATTTGAATACTTTTTCAATCTGCATGGCCAGTTCGCGCGACGGCACCACAATAAGCGCCTGGGTACTTTTATTTCCCGGATCAAGCAGATCCAGTACGGGCAATAAAAAAGCCAGTGTTTTTCCTGAACCCGTTGCCGAAAGCAGCACTACATTATTATGCTGCTCATTGGCCGCAATGGATGCCGTTTGCATTTCATTGAGCGAATCAATGCTTAAGCGCGAAAGAATATCAGGAAGAGAATACGATCCGTTTGGCATAACTGCAAAAATACAAAACTACCGCCGCCGAACCAGTAAAGATAGGGTACAGCTACTGCACTTTCGTGCCCGGACATCCATTCACACTATTCTTATATCATTCAATCAAACTTTACTTTTTAATAAAAAAACGTATATTGAATCTCACCAAAAAAATATTTATACCATGGGAAAATTTGTAACAAAAACCGGCAATAACGGGCAGTATTATTTTAACCTGGTGGCAGGTAATGGTCAGGTGATCCTGAGCAGTGAAGGATATACCACTACTGCTGCCAGGCAAAACGGCATTGACTCGGTAAAGAAAAATGCAGGTGATGATACACGTTATGAGAAGCTGACCGCCGCTAACGGAAAGCCTTATTTTACCCTCAAAGCCAGCAACGGGCAGGTAATTGGCAAAAGCCAGATGTATGAAAATGAAGCAGGCAGGGATAATGGCATTGCATCGGTAAAAAGCAACGCGCCGAACGCACCAGTGGCAGAAGAATAAAGTATTTGTTGAGCTATATTGAAGGGGGCTGTCTTAAAACTTATACTTTGCCACCGGGTTGCTAAAGCACTGAGAAAATAAACCTGAGTATCAGGCATTTGTGTCCTTGGGCCCTGATGGCAAATCTTCTAAACCAAATCTTTTGAGACAGTCTCCTTCTGTATGCTGTTGTTATTGAACAAATTCAATCCGGGCATCACTATCCAGGATAATGCAGGAAGAAAAGTCCTCCAAAACTTCCAGTTTATGCTGATCATGGGCTTTTATCAGCAACGTTTCGCCTGCGTTCAGCTCCACTACCCGGTCCGCAAAGCTTATTCTTCCTTTTCAAATAAGGTTTTGTTTCAGTTGAACGAGTTTTCAAATTATTGTGTAGTTTAGCCTCTAACAATATAACCATCCAGATCCTTAGCCATTTACCGCATGAAATCAATCATAACCATTTCCAGATACATTGTTGGTATTCTTTTTATTTTTTCGGGCCTTGTAAAGGCAAACGATCCCTTAGGACTGGCCTATAAAATGCAGGAGTTCTTTGAGGTATGGGCACAGTCGGGCTGGCTGCCAAACCTCATGCACGCCATGAACGATTATGCACTGGCGTTCTCTGTTATAATGATCGCTTTTGAAATAATAGCCGGCGTGGCGGTGCTGGTTGGCTGGAAGATGCGTTTATTTAGCTGGCTTTTATTGTTGCTGATCATCTTCTTTACTTTTTTAACGGGCTACGCCTACCTCTCGGGCAAATTCAGGAGCTGCGGTTGCTTCGGCGATTGTATCCCGCTTACGCCAAAAACGTCGTTCATAAAAGATATTGTGCTGCTGCTGCTGATCCTCCTCATTTTTACCTGGCGCAATAAGATCAGGCCTGCATTATCGTCATTTGGCAGCGCATGTATCATTCTTCTGTCCTTGATCTTCAGCATATGGTTCCAGTGGTACGTACTAAAGCACCTGCCGGTAGCAGATTGTTTGCCTTTTAAAAAAGGGAATAATATTCCTGAAAAGATGAAGATACCCCCCGGTGCTGTACCCGACAGCACAGTTATTACTTTTGTTTACGAAAAGGATAGCAAAACAGTGGAATTTACTTCCGATAATTTCCCCGATGATTTCGATGATTCCATTTATCATTTTGTAAAACGATATGATAAGCTGATCCGTAAAGGGAATGCTGAACCTGCCATTAACGATTTTGTGCTCACTACTTTGCACGACAATGATACCACTTTGCAAGTGCTGAGTGACCCGGGTTACAGCGCCTTCCTGTTCATTAAAGATGATCCGGGAAAGGACGAATGGGTGAACAACCTTGAATTGTTGTACCCGGTATTGCAGCAACAAAGAATAAACCTGTTTGTTATTACCAATAATGCATCGGGAATAAACGCTTATTTTAATGCTACACCGGGGGTAACCTTTTTAAAATGTGATGTGGTACCCATTAAAACAGCAGCCCGCACCAATCCCACATTGTACCTGTTGAAGAACGGAACGATCCTCAACAAATGGAGCTATGCCGACTGGGATGATGCGGCGAAAGAAATACAGGCTTTAGTGAATTAAATACCAGCCATTGATACGATTCATCGTCAGGAAGGTCTTTTATGCGCTGCTTGTACTGGCAGGTGTGGTATGCATCGTATTTTTCCTGTTCCAGGGTTTTGGCGACCCGGCACGATTGGTTTTGGGGCAAACCGGCGACAGCGCTACCATTCAAAACATACGCAAAGAGCTGTACCTCGACCAGCCCCGGTGGAAGCAGTTTGTATATTATGTAAAAGATATTTCACCGGTGAGCATTCATTCTGCACAGGAGATTGAAGAAAAGAAGCTGAAGGGATTGTTTATCGGGAGCGAAGACTTCAGTTTTGCTATAAAGCTGCCCTACCTCCGCCATTCCTATCAAACCAAAAGAGATGTACTAAACATACTGATGGAAGCTTTGCCCGGCACTTTGCTACTGGCCGTGGCAGCCATGTCGTTTGCCACCATTGCCGGCATTGCCCTGGGCGTATTGGCCGCTGTTAAACAAAATACATGGATGGACACTTCGGCGGTTTTTACGAGCGTACTGGGTATTTCGGCTCCTTCCTTTTTTACCGGTATCCTTATCGCCTATTTTTTTGCCATTGTACTGGGGCCCTATACAGGACTTAACCTTACCGGCAGCTACTTTGAATATGATGATTATACCGGCGAAAAATACCTTGTTCTAAAAAATCTCATCCTTCCCGCGCTTACTTTGGGTATCCGCCCCTTAGCCATCATTACCCAGCTTACCCGCAGCGCCATGCTGGATGTATTGAACCAGGATTATATACGCACCGCTTACGCCAAAGGACTAAGCAAGCCTAAAGTAATATTCAAACACGCCTTACGCAATGCATTGAACCCGGTGCTTACTGCAGTTACAGGCTGGTTCGCAGAATTGCTGGCAGGCGCATTTTTTGTAGAGTATATTTTCGGATGGAAAGGAATAGGTAAAATAACGGTAGATGCATTAGACAAGCTTGACTTTCCGGTGGTGATGGGCAGTGTGCTGGTAACCGCAACCTTATTTGTTCTTATCAATATCCTTTCGGATGTGCTGTACAGCATTGTTGATCCGCGGGTGAAGACGGGATAAATGTGGGGCTGCATCAAAAGCAATATTTGCCCACAAGCCAAAATCGCAATAAAACCCGAAGGCCCCAACTTTGTGACCTCGTGCCTTTGTGGCATATCATCCGGCATTCCTTCGGGGACAACTTCACCAATATTATAATTTAAATATCTCGTTATAGAACAGCGGCATATCCTCATCTTTTGAAAACCCTATAATAACAACCCTTACGCTTTTGGCGTCGTCATTGTTGTAAAACCGTATCTGGATGGGTTTGTTTCCTTCGCGCATTACCGCGGGGTTCCAGTACAGTACGTCACGGCTGTCTTTTTCAATGCGTTTAACCGAAGCGTCTTTATAATCCGGCTCATAAAAAGGCGCTACTTTATCATAGC
>NZ_DAOMOZ010000306.1:0-4250 GCF_035444585.1 Agriterribacter sp. | reverse complement strand
GCTGGCGCCGCAGGCAACCGGAAATACATGGTATCCTTATTCCTTTATGGCGCCGCCGGCACAAAACGAACCCTGGCTCTCTTCAGCTTTATCGTTACTGAAAACGGTAGTGAATGATGTAAATGAACAAGGCATTGCCGCTGAAAATATATACTTTCTCGGGTTTTCGCAGGGCGCCTGCTTAACACTGGAATTTGTAACGCGAAATGCCCAAAGATATGGCGGGGTGGCTGCCTTTACGGGAGGATTGATCGGCGATAAAATTTATCCCGGGAATTATAGCGGTGACTTTACCGGTACTCCCGTATTCATCGGCAGCAGCGATCCCGATCCCCATGTACCCGTGGAAAGAGTATATGCAACATCAAATATATTAAAAGGCATGCATGCTGCGGTTACCGAAAAGATATACAACAATATGGGACATACCATTAACCAGGATGAAATTGACCGGGTGAATAAGCTGGTCTTTGATACGGGCATTTAAAAATTGCAGAATGAAAAAAAATAAACAACATTATGAGCATCTGGTCATAGGTTTTGGAAAAGGCGGCAAAACCCTGGCGGCTTACTTAGCCAAACATGGGAAACAGGTTGCTTTGATCGAAAGGTCGGAAAAAATGTATGGTGGCGGCTGCATCAACATAGCCTGCATTCCTACCAAATCATTTATCGTGAGTGCAGAAAATAACCTGCCCTATGAAAAAGCATATAAAGTGAAAAATGAACTGACTTCTTTTCTCAGGAAAAAAAACTTTGATAATATTGATAAGCTCGGGATGGCCACTGTTATTACCGGCGAGGCCGCCTTTGTTTCAACGCATGAAGTAAAGGTAACATTGCACCCCGGTAATGAAGAGCTGTTGGTGAGCGCTGATCGTATTTTCATCAATACCGGGTCTGAACCTTTTGTACTACCTATAGCGGGAATAACAGCTTCCAAAAAAGTATTTACCAGCGCTTCGCTAATGGAACAGCCTGCTTTATTGAAAAAGCTGGTTATTATAGGTGGCGGATTTATAGGGTTGGAGTTTGCAGATATGTATGCCAAATTTGGTGCAGAAGTAACTTTGCTGGATCATGGGAAAACTTTTCTGCCCAGGGAGGATAAAGATATTGCCGATGAGATTTTTAAAGTGCCCACAGCTAAAAAAATCAATATCATCACGGGGGCATCGGTTCAAAGAATTACAGATGCTGCAAATAATACGGTGATCGTTCAGTATAAAAACAGTGACGGACATACCATTGAGGCGGAAGCCTCAGCTGTGCTGGTAGCCACCGGAAGAAAGCCCGTTACAGAAAGTTTAAACCTGCCCGCCGCAGGCATACAAACCGATCAGCGGGGCTATATTAAAGTGGACGCTTCTCTGAGAACCAATATTCCTCATATCTGGGCCGTTGGCGACATCAATGGCGGTCCGCAATTTACTTATATATCGTTGGATGATTTCAGGATCATCAGGGACCAGTTGTTTGGCGGCGACTATACTTCCGTATCGCAAAGGAAGCCCTATCCTTTTTCGGTATTCATTACGCCGCAGCTTGCACATATCGGCTTACGCGAAAAGGAAGCTGTAGAAAAGGGATATACCGTAAAAGTAGCTAAGCTGCCTGCATCGGCTGTTCCCAGGGCACGCATACTGAATGATACGAACGGGCTGTTAAAAACCGTAGTAGACAGCAACAGCAACAAAATATTAGGCTGCACGCTTTTTTGTGCCGACGCCAATGAAATGATCAATACGGTTCAAATGGCCATGCATGCAGGGCTGCACTACCGGGAACTGAGGGATAAGATTTACACACATCCTTCCATGACAGAAGCTTTTAACGATCTTTATGCTTTGATATAAATGTATGATTTCAAAAAAAGAGAAAGTTTATCCGCTTAATACCAACTATAAAAATATTTTATGAACAGATCATCTGCTATCCTTGTTGTCCTTTTATCTGTAATCCTGTATGGTGCATGCCGCAGCGATACGCGGGGCACTGCTACAACAAATGAAAGTGCTGAGCAGGCGCCGGCGCGGGCCACAGGTTTCCGGCAGCCCGAAGCAGAAGCTGCACCGGATCGGGTACCTGCAGTAAAGGAGCGGGTTAGTTTTGTAACAGCGGCGAAAGCGGTTACTCCCGGTGTGGTGCATATCAAAACAACTTACAACGCATCTTCGGGGTCGGGTAATCCTTTTGAAGAATTGCTGGGGCGGTCGCGCAGCCGCCGTGCTATGGGCTCGGGCTCGGGTGTTGTTATTGGATCCGACGGGTATATTGCTACCAATAACCACGTTATTGAAAACGCGGAAAGGATAGAGGTAATATTTCCCGACCGGCGCGAGCTGGTGGCGGAACTGGTTGGCAGCGATCCCAACACCGATCTGGCCCTGCTCAAAGTAAAGGCAAATAATGTACCGGTGGTTAAATTCGGTAATTCCGATAATGTGGAAGTGGGAGAGGATGTTTTGGCAGTAGGCTATCCTTATTCATTGAACACTACGGTAACGGCAGGCATTGTCAGCGCCAAGGGAAGAAGCATCGGCATCATTAACCAGCCGGGCAGCGAAGGCTATCGCCAGGGTGCTGCCCAAACCAATTCGGCTATTGAATCTTTTATACAAACAGACGCTGCCATCAATCCCGGCAACAGCGGTGGGGCGTTGGTGAACGTTAATGGTGAGCTCATCGGTATCAATACGGCTATAGCCTCTTTAACCGGCAGCTATGCGGGTTATGCATTCGCTATCCCGGTTAACCTGGCAAAAAAGATACTGGAAGACCTGAAAGAGTTCGGCACTGTAAAACGGGGCATCCTTGGCGTTGCATTTCCCGCGCCTTCGGCCGAAGATCAGTATTTCAAGCAGTTGGGCATCAGTCCGGAAACGGTTAAAGGGGTATTTATAACCGATATACAGAAAGGGAGCGCAGCCGCTGCCGCCGGTTTGGAAGAAGGCGATATTATCCAGAGCATAGACGGCGTTCAGTTGTTTTCATCGGCCGAATTTTCAGAAAGGGTGGCCAGGCACCGCCCGGGCGACAAAATAAAGCTTACATACTTACGCGACGGCAGGGTAGACAGCACATCCGCGGTATTAAAGGGAGAAGAAGCCGCGGGGTCATCCGGTTCCGAATCGCTCAAAGACATATACAATAAGCTGGGAGCTACTTTTGCCCCCATTACACCCGCCATTAAAGAACGGTTTAACATCAATTCGGGTGTGGTGGTAACAGAGATCCGCGATGGAGGATTTTTTGACCGCCTGGGAATACCGCCCGGCGTTATCATCACCTATATCAATGGCAGGGCCGTGAATACCCCTAAGGATATTGACGATGCTTTGGTGAGCGCCAAAAACAAAACAGTGCAGATTCTCGGCATTGCGCCCGACGGATCGAGAGTGGCTTTTAATTTTTCTCTGGGCGCCTGACGGCGGGGCTTGGATCAAAAATGCGTACAGACGAATGAAGAAAGCATGTTTAACATAACAAGAATATACAGTGATGCGAACGGCGACAGTCATTTTGAGGAGATCGTAGTTCCGTTAAATGAATCGGGAGCTATTGGTTTTCTTTCTGAAGCGTTACCTGCAGGAAATATTATTTTCAGGGAGGTGCTGCCTTCTTACGATTATGATTTTCATACGGCGCCGCAACGCCAGTATATTATTTTATTAGACGGCGAAATTGAAATAGAAACCTCGCTGGGTAATAAAAAACAGTTTAAACCGGGAGAGATACTTTTGGTGGAAGATACGGCAGGGAAGGGGCATAAAACAAAAAATCTGACACCCATCAGGCGCAGATCTGTTTTTATAACACTGCCTTAAACGGCAGGCATTGTTCTGTAGTTTAAAAAGCGTCTGTTTTTGAAAGAGATCTGATCATTTGCACAAAATATATTATGAATACAAGCTATAGCATTGCATCGGTTTTTATTTTTCCTTTACTGGCCGGATTACTTTCGTGCGGTGGTGAAAATAAAAATACCGCCGGTACGGCAGATGCTGCAAAAGATTACCCTGTAATTACGATTGAGCCGAGGGCTACTACTTTAAGCAGCGATTACCCGGCTACCATTGAAGGGCGGCAAAATATTGAAATACGTCCTAAAATTGACGGCTACATAGATAAGATCTATGTTGATGAAGGTGCTACTGTTAAGAGGGGGCAGGTGCTTTTTAAAATTTTCGCTCCTCAGTACGAGCAGGACGTGCGTACCGCGCAGGCGAATATCAAGATCGCGGAGGCAA
>NZ_DAOMOZ010000305.1:0-4254 GCF_035444585.1 Agriterribacter sp. | reverse complement strand
ACAGTAAAGGGTTACAGCATCTTTTAACCCGATTTTAGTCGGACAACAATGATTACAAATAAAACAACGGTGATAAATGCATTTGATAAATACATATACTTTCTGGCGGATACAAGTATAGAAAATAAGCGGAATGATAGATTATATGCTAAATCAATATTTGTCGTTGGAGACAGCGCAATCCGGCAAACATATAGCGCAATCATTAAACAAAACCTCTATACAAAAATTGATATAGAATTCGCAATTCTAAGCAAAGACTCGGCTAATTACTTATTTATCTATCCCGACTCTATTTATTTTACAAAACAATACGATATGAAGACAATATCAAATAAGAATAAAAAAAATAGGAAGCTATAATCAAACCACAATTTCTAAGCTATGCTAATTAAAATATTGATTCCCCTGTTTCTGTTTTTCTGCTTGCGGGCGGCTGCCCAGGAAATCCCTGTCGGCAGTTGCGGTTTGCTGATGACTTATGATGCTACCGGCAACCGCATTAAAAGAGAATACTATTGCAACAACGGCAGCAACCGCATTTCCAATCCTGAGCTGGCCAAACAGCAGGAAGCCGCCGGCGCGAGCTTTGAGGAAGTGGATGCATTGTACCCCAACCCAACAACGGGTAAGTTTTATATCACTTTCAGCAAAGCCATAGACAACGCCATTATACAGGTGCTGGATGTAAATGGTAAAGTCGTTCAGCGGGTGAAAGGCAGCGGTACGCGGCTGGAATTTGACCTGAGTAACCAGCCATCAGGCACTTATTTTGTTTTAATTAAAAGCAATGAAATGATTATCAATAAAAAAGTGGTGAAGGCGTTATAAGATCACAATAATGCAATAAAGTTTTAAAACCCTGAAATGATTAGTAAACCCCTAAACATGAAATACACAATCCACCTGTTACTCTGCTTTATTACATCTGTTACTTGTTCAGCTCAAAATAAGCAGTCCATTTTTCTGGGACCCGGTATTGGTCTTGATCACGGAGGACTGGGAATCAAAGCAGAATATCAGCCTTTTAAATATGTAGGTCTTTTTGGTGGCGCCGGATACAACCTCGCAGGCTTTAATGGCAACGGCGGTATTATTTATAATATTATGCCTGACAAAAAAGTTACGCCCGTGCTTACGGCTATGCTGGGAGTAAATTCAGCTATCATTGTTGAACATGAAGATGCAAATGGACCAACCGGGAAAAAGAGCCGGCTGCAATTTGAAGGCTTCACCGTTGGCGGAGGATTTGATATTAAATTTGGAAAAAAGAGAAACCAAAAAGTGAATGTTACACTTTTAGTACCAATCCGCGATAGAGGCTTCTGGTGGTATCGCAATCATATAACCAATACTTTGGGAGGAACTATTAAACAGGATATTTTTCCTGTATTAATAGCTGCAGGGTGGAATTACAATATCCTGTTTCGCAGATGAAAGGCGTTGCACCGTAAAGTGACGAAAGAACAGCAGCTGTATAGCGATTCTTCTCTAACTGCCGCTCTTACACCCCGGAAGGGCTGTGATCTGCCGCCCGCAAAGATTCGCTTCTGCTGATCACCGCACTGATGTTTTCTATCTTTACATTATCCCTGTCCTGCCGCATGAATTTCTTAGCCTCGGGATCTTTTACCAGCATAGCGCCTATATTAAGCATAAACCTGTCTTTCCATGAAAGCCTGCTTTGTACCAGCCGGCCGGGCAGGAAAAAAATATTGTCCGGGCCAAAAAGCCCACCGGGAATATTTTGCTTTATGATCTGTTCATGATCCTTAGGGTTGTTGCTTCCACAAACTACAAAAAGCAGTATCTTTTTATTTTTTAAAACACCGGCATGTTGTTTTAACCAGTCGCGGATCAGCAGCCTGCCGATATACACGGAGCTGCCCGCAATAATGAGATCATGCATTTTTATATCCGCATCCTGCAGCTCTTCGGGCGTTTTCAGCGGCATATGAAGTGCTTCGCCCAGCCATCCGGCATACTGGCGCGTGGCCCCGTACTTTCCTTTATAAACGATAACGCTTTTCATAATAATATTTTAAAAGATGAGCCGGCGAACGGCTTATGCCATAAAATTATTACGATGCAGCGCCGGAAACCATGATATACGGCATTGACCACCCTGATAAAAATCACCTGTATAACGGTTTATGGAAAGTCGTTCCGAATGCCGGACTTGAAACATTACAACAGGAATTAAAGCATCGGAGCGCATCATGCATCGGCTGCCTGCTGTTCCTTTTTTAATTTGCTATCCAGCACAAAGGTACCAAAAGGCAGAAGGGATGCTATGAATGCCAGCACTACCTTACCAAAGCTCCACCGGTACTGTATCCATACTTTTAACAGCAGCGCCATATACCATACAAATAATACGCCGTGTATCCAGCCCGTGTACTTTACGGCTTCCGGGAACCCGGCAAAATATTTTAAGGGCATAGCTATACCCAATAAAACAAGATAGGATATACCTTCTATTATTGCCACCAGTCTGAACCTGCCCAATGTTGAATCCCAAAAAGAATTGTTCATGCCTGAAATTTTTGGAAAGATATAAAGATTTCACGCAAAGGCGGCGATGAAACAGGCGATGATTTGAAATTTGAGATTTAAGATTTGAAATCAATCGGCACTTTGCTTTTCCAATTGTCCAACCTTTTTCCATCCCGGATCAATTGCTAATGCAACATCAATATGTATGTTATCCTTTTCGCGGTTAAAAGCCGTTTTCCCGTCCAGTTCAACATTAACTTCTTTAGGAGTTAATGTCACTACTCACCATTCACCACTCACTACTTCCCCGCATGCATCAACTGGTATTTTTTTGGAGTAAGCCCTGTTATGGTTTTAAATTGCTGATTAAAATTCGACAGGTTCTGAAACCCGCTCTCATAGCATACATGCGCTACCGTCATTTCTTCTTTCATTAAAAGCTTGCATGCATAGCCGATCTTTAGCTCGATCAGAAAGCGGGTAAAGGATTTCCTTGTCCGGCTCTTAAAATACCTGCTGAAAGCCGTTGGGCTCATGTTGGCAACAGCAGCTACCTTAACCAGACTGACATCTTCCTGAAAATTGTTCATCACATACTCATATACCTGGTTCAGGCGCTCAGAACCCGGATCATCTACAGAATCAACGAACCCCTTACTCGACAATTCGGAAAGATCGTCAGACGCAGCAAGCAAATTCAAAATGGAAAGCAACTGTATCAATTTATTTACACCCGTTATCTGCTCCATCTCCAACAGGAGCGCAGCAACTTCGTCTCTTGTCTTACCCCCCACCCTGATGCCCCTGTGTGAGCGGTCCAGCAAACGGCGCACCCGTTCCATTTCAGGAATTTCAAAAAACCGGCTGCCGCAAAAGTGGTCTAAAAAATGCAGCACGAGCGCTTCCGATCTTTTAAAGCTGTGTAATGCATCATTACGCCAGGTATGGGGAAGGTTTTTACCGATAAATACGAGGTCACCTTCTGTGAACCGGTCAATATTGTCCCCCACCATCCTACTCCCGCTGCTTTCAAGAATAAGCGTAAGCTCATACTCATCGTGAAAATGCCAGACACCCGGAAAGCGATCTTCGTGTATATACCTGTTCACACTGAAGGAAGCCCGGTGGGGCATATTCACTTTAATGAGCATGGGTTGCATAGCAATGATTTTATAACATCAAGGTAATGAAAATAACGACACATTGCTATCATTGCATTACTTCTCAGCTTTTCGCAAGTACAATACAAATCAATCCCACTATATAGCACAGGAACATTCCATATAGCCATTTTGAAGTTCCCGGAGGCGCCTTCCGGAATTCCTTCCATACAAATACTCCCCATATAGCGGCAATCATCGCATTACCCTGCCCTAGTCCGAACGAAATGGCAAAGCCTGCCTGTCCGGCAGAAAGTATACTTAACACCAGTCCGGCACCCCATATCATTCCTCCCAGTAATCCCATCGCATGATCCTTGCCGTTACCTTCAAAATAAGCGGAATACCGCAACGGCTTCCCCTCTACGGGCTTTTTCATCAGGAGTGTGTTAAAAATAAAATTACTGAGCAGTACGCCAATACCAAAGCATACCGTAGCAGTGTAAGGTCCCAGTTTCCCTGCTTCGGGTAAGCGAAAATCGGCATACATGGCTTCTGCAATAAACCTGTAAAAGAAGCCGAATAATACGCCTGCCGTCAGGGTTAACAGGATCCCTTTTGCTGATACTTTACTTTGGATGCGCGAAAGCCGCCGGTG
>NZ_DAOMOZ010000304.1:0-4256 GCF_035444585.1 Agriterribacter sp. | reverse complement strand
CAATGTGAAGATCATGATAGCTCATCAGTTCCAACTGTTCTGTTATTTGCCTTATGCCGTCTTCATTATGGCCTACATCCAGCACAACCATGGGCTGATGATGAATAACTTCCCAGCGACCATGCAGCGCCGTCAGCGATCTTACATTGCGCAATCCATCTAGTATGGCTGTATCCGGAATTTGCCAGCCTTCTTTTTTTAGCAGGCCGATGGCAGTATATACCGTAACTACATTTTTTACCTGGTAAATGCCTGTAAGATCAAGACGGATCGTTTGTTTTTCATTGTGTGAAGGGCACACGAGTTCTACCGCCAGTTCGGATTGCCCACATCTGTAGTCATCAGCATACCATTCTTTTTCGGCAAACACGAGCGGAGATCGTCTTTCTTTGGCAACGGCTTCAAAAACGGGCTTTGTTTCAGGGAGCGCTTCGCCAACAACAACCGGTATGCCAGGCTTGATGATGCCCGCCTTTTCAAAAGCGATCTGTACCAGGCTGTTTCCCAAAATATTCATGTGATCCATGCCGATATTGGTAATAACGGACAGCACGGGCGTTATTACATTGGTGCTGTCTAACCGCCCGCCCAGACCGGTTTCTATAACGGCCACGTCTACCTGCCTGGCGGCAAAATATTCAAATGCCATCACAACAGTTATTTCAAAAAAAGAAGGTTCAATTCTTTTGATCTGGGGCATTTTTTTTTGTGTAAACGATACCACAAAATCTTCTTCAATCATGGCACCATTTACCCTGATCCTTTCCCTGAAATCTTTAAGGTGCGGAGAAGTATATAATCCCGTTCTATAGCCTGCTGTTTGCAATACCGCCGCCAGCATATGGCTAACCGATCCCTTGCCATTTGTTCCCGCTACATGGATGCTTTTGAATGTATTTTGCGGATTGCCTGCCTTTTCGCACAAAATGCGGGTATTGGTCAGGTCTTTTTTTATAGCCGAAGCGCCCGTGCGGCTGAACATGGGAAGCGCCTTATACAGATAGTCAATGGTTTCTTTGTAATTCATGAACGTACCCTGCCCGTATGCAGGGAACAAAAGTAAGCGGAAAATGTGTGCGACTGTGATTTATAAAACAAAAAAGCATACGCTGCAACCATTGATTGATATGCGTATGCCTTTTGAAGATATTGGGCTTCAAAAACAGGTATCTTAATTCGTTACTTTAAAGTTGAAAATGATCGTGCCTCTTTGTTCATCACCGGCGGCAAATTTTAGCTGGCGGGCCTTACGTAAGGCAATGTCTTTTAGTCCGGCATTGGAAGTGGTAGATCCTTTCGGCTGGTAAGTAGCGCCGGTAACCGCTCCTGAAGCGTTAACCGAAAGATCAACAGCCACTTTTGCATTTTCATTAAAATCATCCTGAAAGGAGGGTTGTTGTAAAATGCGGCGCCCTCTCAAATTACCCGATATGGTATAACCGCTGCCGCCGGAGCCTTCATAATTTGTTGCATTCGGGTCGCCGTCAATCCTTCCCCTGTCGCCGGATCCCGTGGTATTGCCTTCACTGCGGCTGTTGTTCCACGAATCGGCATTATTGCCCCCGCTGCCGCTGCCATCACCGCCTTTATAAGTGGCTTTAGGTTTGGGCGGAGCAGGTTTGGGATTTTCAACGACCTGTGGTTTGGTATTGTTCTGCCTGGTTACCGATGTATTTTCTTTGGTGGGAACGTTGGTGCTTTGGGGATTGGATACCCTGGGCCTGGGTACTGTTACATCCGGGGCTTCTTCATCATTGTCGTCTGTTTCAACAGCTCTTACATCCTGAACAGTTGTATGAGCTGCTCTGGGAGGTGTATTCACTTCTTTTTCCGCAGCAGCGGGCTCGCCGGGGATAAGCGGCTGTATATCGCCGGAACCATCGTCGCTGTTTCCAAGATTTACGATCAATCCTTCTTCAACGGGAGGCGGCACAACAGGAACAGACCATGAAACCAGGAAAAAAAACAACAATAAAGCACCGGATATAACGCCCGTTATGGTTCCGGCCTTTACATTTTTTGCTTTTTCGAAATCAGATGACATTTTGTTACAATGAGTTTATCATACAAATTTAATCATGTTATTGTTATAATCGTGTGAATGTAAGCATATAATTATATAACAATTTATCATATAACGTCTGCTATTGCTCAAATCGTATCTGCGCATTGGGATGCACATACCCAATGGAAACGGCAATGCAGCTCAGCAACAGAATACAGAGCAGCACGGCTACCCACCATTTAAGCACGGCATACGGCCAACGGTCGGAAAGAACATTTTCGACGTTTATCGGATACGGGGCGCTTTTACGCAACAACAGCCACAATACAAAGAGGTTGATCCAATACAAATGCTGCGAACTGAATTTTGGTGCAAGCCATATGGCGCTGATCACGTTACTGATAACAATATACCATACCATATAAAACAAGGTAAGCCCCATCGCTTTTTTTTGCGTTGACGCACCCTGGAGTGCCGGCTTATAATAATAGGTAAGCACGAGCATGAATAATGCAGACATTACCCACATAACCAACTGCCAGTTGAACGCAAAGGCTGCCGGATCGGCACTGTGTATGCCTTCACCGGTTGACATCATGGTTTTGGTATTCACTCCTTCAATAAGATTGATCACAGGAAGGAGTACGATCAAAAACACCCATGCCATTAGATTAGACATCCTGGCAGGAGCAATGGTTTTCGGCCACCTGTTAACAGAAAAGACTCCATAAGCCATTCCCAATCCGCCAAAAAAGCCGATAGAATATTCCATCACATTCCACCAGTTGAATTTTATACCCGAAGTATGCCCCATGCGTTGCAAAAAATTTCCAAAGCCAAAACCAAAGCCGGCGCCCAGGGCACTGAAAAAAGCAGTACGCAACGCATAGGTGTAGCCGTTACGATACATATACCATCCCAGGGCCAGTGCAGCTCCCATGCAGGCGGCCCACAGCTCAGATCGGGGTGGCGTCATAAACCATTCCAACTGAAAAATAAATATCCCCCAGAAGAGGTATCCTCCCGCAAACATCTGTGTAAACACTGCAGCCCAGTCTACTTTATGTTCAGGAGTGGTTGATAAAGCCAGTGCCGTTATCCCTCCGCCTAAAAACCCATACAGTGCGCCTATGATCACCAGCATCAGTAAACCATAGCTTACATTCAGGTAATCTGCAGCATGCCCGTAACCAACGATTTTTCCATAGCTCATCATGCCGCCGGCGCCCCATGCAATAGCGCCCAATGCCACAATAACCGGCAAACGTTCGTACCAGTCTTTCCGGCCCGAAAGCGCTATGATGGTTAATATACCAATGGCAGCTGCCCAGGTTGCGCCATATTCATGGCCTATCTGTCCACGCGCGGCCCAGGCCGTTCCCAATGCCAGCCCTACGGGCAGCATGCGGTTCAGGAAAAGGGTTGAAGCTTTCATTAGTTGAAATTTTAAATGGCATTAAGTATTTAAAGTGCAAATCGTATAAGAAAAGTTTAGTAACAGATATTCCTTTTACTTTTTCTCTTGAAAGAAAAAGTAACAAAAAGTTCAGGCACGGATGAGAATACAACACATCCGTGCACACGCCCTGATTTAGCTGTGGTACTACTGTATTTTCAACTATTATCCCTGATAAATATGCAAAGAGCCTGAATCACTGTTACTTTATCAAATTTATAGTTCTTAACTGTTATTACTTAATACAAAAAATTAAGTAAATACTAACGCCCTGGACTGATCTATCTGAACCTGATTTAAATTGAGCGGGTATGCTCAGGCTTTGAAGTTATATTGCCCTGCTGCTTCAACCAAAAACTAAAAACCATAAACTCATTGCCTTTCTTTTGCCGCTTTGATCAATGCGTCTTTGGTTCCAATCCAGTAAGCGATATTCTTGCGGTTCCATGTATAGCTTACCGCAATAGTATCTTCATAGCTGACTACCGCGGGATAGGAAAACTCATCTTCTTTATCGCCGCTGTCAATATCCAGTATTTTCGGCCAGGTTTCACCGTTATCAAACGACACAGCAAGCGAAAGCGGTGAACGCGATCCCCAGTTTGCCGTATCCGGATTGTAGGCCAATACCAGTGTTCCGTCGGAAAGCCGGGTAAGATCAATGCCGCTATTGGGATTGGGCAACCCCGATTTATGGCCGGCAGACCAGGTTTTTCCTCCGTCTTCAGAATCACTGCGGTAGATAGCGCCTTCCGAACTGCGCAGCAGCATATGCACTTTACCGGGAGCAGATTC
>NZ_DAOMOZ010000303.1:0-4281 GCF_035444585.1 Agriterribacter sp. | reverse complement strand
TTATATCGCGAGGTAGAGCAGCGGTAGCTCGTCGGGCTCATAACCCGAAGGTCGGTGGTTCGATCCCATCCCTCGCAACAACGGAAGCGTCACTTTAAGTGGCGCTTTTTTAATACAGTATTAAAAATTATCCAACAGAGGCTTCATTCTTTTGAAACCGGCCAACCTGCCCTGCTATCGCTTCGGTATAGTCCCATTTTGTTGAATGGAACCTGCCTGAACCCACGCTTTAGAGCGGGTGAACCGGCAGCCAGTTGAAAATTCCCCTGTTTGGGATCTTTGGGGTTCACGAATAAAGGGTCGGCTACAACAAAGCTCTCAGACAAGCTGTCTTTGACCGCCGAACCGGGCGCAACAATATTGTCGCTCATTGTTATATAGGGACGGGCTTTGTCTTCAACAGAGGTTTTCCAG
The DNA here is from genome assembly GCF_035444585.1 of Agriterribacter sp. GTDB lineage: Bacteria > Bacteroidota > Bacteroidia > Chitinophagales > Chitinophagaceae > Agriterribacter. The sequence continues at coordinate 3,867 of NZ_DAOMOZ010000303.1, read as the reverse complement.
AATCCTACGTTCTTATCCCAGGCGCCGCCCCGGCAAATATTAAGTGAAATAACATTGCCCTTGGGCGCTTTGGGCTCGTCGTTTATGATATTGAGCAATTTCGGATACCGCGTGCTGTATGGAGGTTTGTTGTAAGCAATCCCTGAAATGGTTCCCTTTTCTTTTTCTTCTTTGATCCATTGCTCAGGGTGATCATGCATCCATCCCAATCCTCTTGCATCAACATGCAGGGAAGGAACACAATCAATAAAGATATTGTTCAGCACATTGTTATCCCTGCCCCCGCCGATCATCATTGCGCGTGTAACTTTATCAAATACATTTCCTATAATATCCACTCCGCAAAATGCATCGTCGAGGTAAACACCCACGCATCCTTTTCCTTCAAAACCCGAAATATCGTGGAGATAATTATAGCGGATCATATTCCCCCGCATCGTCCAGTTCCTGCCTGCATAAATTGCACCCGCATCATTCGATTCATAGCAAACGTCATATATTTCATTGTACTCCATTACATGATCATTTCCGTTAAAATATATAGCCATGTGCGGAAGATGCTTTATAAGATTGTGTGTGGCACGGTTGCCAACTCCGTTGAGGGAGATCCCCGGGAAGTAAACCCGTTTAATCCGGGCGATATGATGTATATTATTGTTGTCGGCAAAGCACGCTGCCGGCGTGAGTGTGCTGCGGTCTCCTGCATTGATTTTGATGCCCCCGGCACCTACCTCATAAATATCACAACCTGTTACACCGTTGCGTGTTCCGCCGCTGATAACGACCCCTTCATCTCCGGCATTCCTTATGGTACATCCTGCAAGTAAAGCCTGGTTACAATCTTCCATTTCAACCACTGTTCCACGGCAACCTTCAAGGGTCACTCCCTGTATGGTTAGAAATGAAACTTCTTTCATGCTTATGATATTTTTATTGACGGAAACAAAAGCCTGCCCTTTGTTAATATCCGATGGCGGATAAAAATAAAGAATGCCTTTTTCCCTGTCTACATAATATTCCCCCGGCTCGTCTATTTCCGAAAGCAGGTTGAATCCATAGAACCATTGCCCGAGGCGATATCCATAGCTGTGGTAAGGAGGTACTACTTCCATGAGCTTTTTCTCCGTATCAATGCCGGAAACCTTGTGCCGCTGTTCGGCCCAATCCCAAAACCAATACCCGCTCACCCATGCATCTTTTTCATCCTTCCATTCATTTATCCGCTGGTCTTCATAATTGAACTTACCTGCTTTATCGCCTTTTGTTCCTCTTATATCTACCGGCTCTTCATTGAGCAACCCCGTAATTTTGACAAAGCCTTTATTGGGATACCGCGAAAGCCACATCGGCTTATCGTTAAAAAACAATTCTATCCCGCCACCTCCCGGAGACCCGAAATCGTTTATACCTATAGCTGAAATATCTGCCTGGCAGACCTTCCCGCTGGCATCGGCGTTAAGCTTCTTCAGTACAGCTTCATCGGTTACCGGGGCCCATTCCGTTACACTTTTACCGCCCGATAATCGCACTTCTTTGCCCTTCTGTGCAACATATGTGATGCGCGACTGAGCGTCTGCACCTCCATCCCGGGCTTCCAGTTCAAATATTCCCGGCAGCTCATAAACGCCTTCCTGTATTTCTATTACTATATGTCCCTGAGGAAGCTTTTTCTGCGCTTTCAATTCACGGATCACATCCCGCGCACGCGCTAAGGTTGCAAAAGGTCCATCTGTTTTATTGCGGTTAGGCTGGCTGAGCTTCCCCGACCAGCCATCGTTTCCAGCAACAGCAACATACAACTTTAAAGCAGGTTCCTGCGCGGAATCCGCGGGTGCACTTACAGCCTGCATATTTATTCCTGAAAGCAGGATCAATAAAAAACAGCATTTCCATCCTGCAAAAATTATAGTCCCGGCAAACAACGCTTTCATTTTTTAATTTTTGGTTGATCCTGATAATTTGTTTTAAAGTAAACACCAATACTGCACATGACGGATGAAAGACACGGTGCGATCACTTCTCATCTAACAGACCGGGGTCAATTTAAGCGGAATTTTCAAATAAATAAAAACCCTCCTGGTCATGCCTTTTTGTCGTTTGCCGTTTTGCAAGTATTTTCGCAGATCAGTTCAGGTACGGGAAATGATAATCAACTGTTCATTTTTCCTCCCTGTATCATTCTTTACAAAACACACAATTCTGTTATGGCATACGATGTAATTGTTTTAGGCAGCGGCCCCGGCGGATACCCCGCAGCCATCAGGGCTTCACAACTGGGTTTTAAAGTAGCTATCATTGAAAAGGAAAGTTTGGGTGGTATTTGTCTCAACTGGGGCTGCATACCCACCAAAGCGCTGCTGAAAAGCGCACAGGTTTATGAATCCATGAAGCACAGCAAGGATTACGGATTAGAGGCCACAGAGGTAAAGCACAATTTTGAAGCTGTTATTAAACGCAGCCGGGGCGTAGCCGATAAAATGAGCAAGGGTGTGCAGTTTTTAATGCGCAAGAATAAGATAGATGTGATCATGGGATATGGGAAAGTAAAAGCAAAAGGACAAATAGAAGTGAAAGCGGCGGATGGAAAAACGCAGGTGGTAGAAGGCAAATACATCGTTATAGCTACAGGCGCACGTTCGCGCCAGTTGCCCAGCCTGCCTATAGATGGCAAAAAAATAATAGGATACCGTGAAGCCATGTCGTTGCCCGGGCAACCCAAAAGCATGATCGTTGTTGGCAGCGGCGCCATTGGTGTTGAGTTTGCTTATTTCTACAATTCGCTGGGCACCAAAGTTACCATTGTTGAGTTTTTACCCCGGCTGGTACCGGTAGAAGATGAAGAGATCTCAAAAGAACTTGAAAAACAATTTAAAAAACAGGGTATAGAAGTTTATACCGGCAGTGAAGTAACCAGTGCCGACACAAGCGGCAGCGGTGTAAAAGCCAAAGTAAAAACCAGCAATGGCGAAATTACCCTTGAAGCCGATATAATATTGAGCGCAGCAGGTATTGTGGCCAACATTGAAGACATCGGGCTTGAGCAACTGGGCATTAAAACAGAGAAGGGTAAAATAGTGGTAGACAAATACCAGCAAACCAATGTTCCCGGTATTTATTCCATTGGCGACTGCAGCCCCGGCCAGGCACTGGCGCATGTTGCCAGCAAGGAAGGTATTGTAGCTGCCGAACATATGGGTTATAACGAGAAGAAATACCCGCACCTGCCCGACACAGTGGATTATAATAATATTCCCGGCTGCACCTACTGTACGCCGGAAATAGCATCCATCGGTTATACCGAAAAAGCAGCAAAAGATGCCGGCTATGAAATTAAAATTGGTAAGTTCCCTTTTATAGCTTCGGGCAAGGCAAGCGCCGCCGGCGCCACTGATGGTTTTGTTAAAGTAATTTATGATGCCAAATACGGTGAATTTCTCGGCGCACACCTGATCGGCTACAATGTAACAGAACTGATCGCTGAAGTATCTGTTGCACGCAAATTAGAAACCACGTATCACGAAATACTGAACGCTTCCCATCCGCACCCGACCATGAGCGAGGGAGTTAAAGAAGCAACTGCCGCCGCTTACGGAGAGGCGATAGATATATAAAAGTGGTAAGAGGTAAGTAGTAAGTAATAAGTAATAAGTAGTAAGATGCGGTGCTGACCCTCCTTCGTCGGGTGCCGACCGCATCTTTACGTTATATCCCGTGCAGGGGGAGAGCTGAAATTTGAAGATAAGGGTGAATAATTTATCGTTTCGCGAGGAGAGGAGAAGTGTGAGAGGTGAATAGTGAATTGCTGATAGCTGACGGCTCCTATGTAAAGGTTTCCGCTGCATAGTGCATGAAAATATTTTTTTAGGT
>NZ_DAOMOZ010000302.1:0-4317 GCF_035444585.1 Agriterribacter sp. | reverse complement strand
ATTGTATGGGAGATTTTCAGATTAGGACCAACCCCAAAAGTTATGATGTGGTTATTGTAGGTTCCGGAGCAGGCGGGGGAATGGCTGCTTATGTGCTGGCCAATGCGGGCGTTAAAGTTTGCCTGCTCGAAGCCGGCGCTCTTTTTGACCCCAAGAAAAATATTACGCAGTTCAAATGGCCCTACGAATCGCCACGGCGCGGGTCCAGCACAAAATACCGGCCTTTCGGTGACTTTGATGCCTGCTACGGCGGATGGGAAATTGACGGAGAACCGTATACCAAAGCTTCCGGAACGGAATGGGACTGGTTCAGGGCGCGTATGATGGGCGGAAGGACCAACCATTGGGGACGCATCTCCCTGCGTTTCGGCCCTAAAGACTTTAAAAGAAGAAGCATTGACGGGCTGGGCGAAAACTGGCCTATAAGTTATGAAGATATTAAGCCTTTTTACGACAGCGTAGACAAGCTGATCGGGGTATTTGGCACCAACGAAGGACTGGAGAATGATCCTGACGGGTTTTTCCTGCCGCCGCCCAAACCCAGGCTGCATGAACTTTTTATAAAAGATGCAGCCATCAGGTCGGGGGTGCCGGTAATACCGGGAAGGCTTTCCATGCTTACCAAAACCATTAACAACGAGAGGGGCATTTGCGTGTATTGCGGGCAATGCGGAAGATCATGCCAGTATTACGCGGATTTCTCTTCCGGCTCTGTGCTGGTAAACCCGGCGGTTGCCACGGGCAATGTGGATGTAATTGCCAATGCCATGGCAAGAGAAGTTATAACGGATGACAAAGGATTGGCAACCGGCATATCCTATGTAAACAAGGAGGATATGAACGAATACCAGGTCAACGGCAAAGTAGTTATACTGGCTGCCAGCGCCTGCGAAACGGCAAGGCTGATGCTCAATTCCAAATCTGCACGCCATCCCAACGGATTGGCCAACTCCAGCGATGTGGTGGGCAGGTATCTGCATGATTCTACCGGTGCAGCGCTGGGGGGCTATCTTCCAAAGCTCTTCGGCAGAAAACGGTACAACGAAGATGGTGTGGGTGGTATGCACGTATATTCACCCTGGTGGGGCGATAACAAAAAACTGGATTTCCCCCGTGGTTATCATATTGAGTACTGGGGTGGTATGGGAATGCCTTCCTATGGTTTTGGTTTTGGGATTGAAAGCCAGAACGGCACTTATGAAGTGAACGGAAAAAAGAAAGAAGCAGGTGGTTATGGTGCTTCATTAAAAGAGGATCAGCGGTTTTTTTATGGGGCCGGGGTAGGCATGGCCGGCCGGGGGGAAGCGGTGGCAAGGCATGATAACTATTGCGAAATAGATCCAACTGTGGTGGATAAGTATGGTATCCCCGTATTGCGGTTCAATGTAAAATGGAGCGATTATGAAGTGAAGCAGGCTAAGCACATGAAGGAAACTTTTAAAGAGATCATGCACAATATGGGCGCCGTAATTACCTGGGGCGGAAATGACGGTCCTGAAAACAAATACGGGCTGGAATCGCCGGGTAAGATCATTCATGAAGGCGGCACGGCAAGAATGGGCAGCGATCCTAAAACCTCGGCGCTCAATAAATGGAACCAGGCACATGATTGTAAGAACCTGTTTGTCGTAGATGGCGCAGCCTTTACATCGCAGGCCGATAAAAATATAACGTGGACCATCCTCGCATTGTCTATGCGCGCCTCGGAATACATTATTGATGAACTGAAAAAGCAGAACCTCTGATCTCATCCTATTTTTAAATTATTACTGATAAACATTGCAGATATGGACAGAAGAAAATCACTAAAGATCATTGGACTGGGCTCCCTGTCGTCCACGGTTTTATTTGATGCCTGTAAGCTGCCGGATAAGAAAAAGGCAGACACTGCAGTAACTGCCGGTTCGGGCAGCACGCCTGCTGCGGGACCCGACAGGCAGCCCGAAGAAATAGAACATTATAACAATGTGGTCTCCGGTAAATTTTTCACCGAACATGAAATGGCCACCATTGCCATACTGGCTGATATCATCATTCCGAAGGATGAGGTGAGCGGCAGTGCAACCGATGCAGGTGTGCCCGATTTCATTGAATTTATTGTAAAAGATATGCCCGGGCATCAGGTGCCTGTGCGTGGCGGCTTACGCTGGACAGACAGGGAATGCTACAAGCGCTTCCAAAAAACATTTAAAGATTGCGATGAAGCCCAGCGTATGCAGGTGGTAGACGATATTGCCTGGCCGGGAAAAGCGAAACCCGAAATGTCGCAGGGCGTTTCTTTTTTTACACTTATGCGTAACCTTACCTGTACCGGTTTTTATACTTCCAAAATAGGTATTGAAGACATCGGGTATAAGGGCAACCAGCCCAACCAGTGGAATGGCGTGCCCGATGATGTATTAAAGCAATACGGACTGGCTTATACCGAAAAAGAATTGAAGGAATGCGTAAGCTACAGTTAATAAGAACATGTATTTAAATAAACTTACTTATGAATACACATTTACTTGCCGTTGGGGTGATGTGCAGCTTGCTAACGGCATGCAGTCCACGATACAATCCTGCCAATACGCCTTTTGCTATTTATCACCCTATAGCCGAAGACAATGTTCGTAAACTGGAAAAGGGTATGACCACGCCGGGCGAAACGGTTAAGCTCTTTGGAGAACCCACTAAAAAAAATATCAGTGACAGGGGCGAAAGGTATGTATATGGCTATCTGGGAGATACTTTGAGCGTAACTTTCGACAGCAGCCATACGGTAAGCAGTTTTTTATACCGCCCGGCGATATTTGAACCTGTTGAAGGCAATACGGATCATCAGAATAAGAAAATAAATACCGCAAGGCTAAAAAAAATACAGATATACAACACTACCCGCTTCGACCTGGAGCGATGGTTCAGAAAAGCCAATAAAAAAGAACGCAATAATGATCGGTTCCGTTATACGTTCATCAGAAGAAACGGCACACTCGTAGTGTATACATTGGCCAATTATGAAGAAAGAGTATTGAGCTATACTTTTACGCCGGCGGAGTAGGAAGCATTTCAAATTTCAAATCTGAAATTTCAAATTTCAGATTTGAAAGAGAATGCGAAGGCTTGTGAAATGATAATTGGCCTGATGCATTCACTATTCACCATTCACCCATCTCACCTCTCGCTGCTACTTATGGTACTGCAGCATCCATTCATAAATATTCATACCATTTTCCCTGTAAGAAGGGTTGGTGGCTTTTGTCCATGCATCGTGGCCGCCGGTTGGCCATAACGTGATCCTGGCTTTGGGATTTGGATTGTAGCTGTTGATGAGTTGTACGAAATCTTTTGTTTTTTGTACCGGGGCCGCGGGGTCATCTTCATTGTGAAATGTCCAGACGGGTATATTTCTTGATGCTATCGCTTTGGTTTTTGATGCGGTTGCAGTATTAGAAGCACAGATAGGCACAACTGCTGCTACCACCTGACCATACTTGGCAGCAAAATTCCAGGTGGTATTGCCGCCTAAACTCAGTCCTGTAACGTATATTCTTGTAGTGTCTACCCGTAATTTGGCAATAGCATATTTTATCATAGCATACACATCTTCCGGCGTTGTCCAGTTTTTAACCTGCGGGGAAAGTACGATAAAAGAGAAGTTTTTGCCGCCTGCCGTAAAGCTGGGAGGGAATTTCTTTTTATTGATAAGGTTGGGAACGGCATTCTTTAGCACTTTGGGGAGATCTGTTGTGCCGTTACCCATCTCCCCGGCTCCATGAAGGAAAATGAGCAAAGGATAATGTTTGGTTGTTGAGTCGTAACGGGCAGGTAAGGCCCTGTAAAATCCTGCACAATTGGCTGTAATATCGTAATGAACCGCTGTCTGAACAGGCGGAAGGGTTTCGATGATTTCAAGGTCGGGTCTGGTATTGCCGTCCGGATATAAACCGGTGTTGTCTTTTTTACAGGAAATAAAAATGTTATGAAGTAAAAGCGCACATAACAATTTTACAATTGCAGGTTTCATGGGATCAGATTTCATAAATAACGGATTATCGCCGCTGTTTATTCAAATCTGATGCCGGCTGCAGTTGATAAATGTGAAAATTTATTCTTCCATTTCTTTTTTGATCGTTTCAGAGATGGTTACCAGTACTTTGTCTATCCGGTGCCCGTCCATATCGGCTACTTCAAAAGTAAAGCCCCGCCAGTCGAGCCTGTCGCCGGTAAACGGAATGCGCTCCAGTTGATGTAAGATAAATCCCGCAAGCGTATCAAAATCATGCTCGCCTTCATTCATCCATTCTGTTTTTTCAAAGGTTCTTAAAAAATCGTAAA
>NZ_DAOMOZ010000301.1:0-4326 GCF_035444585.1 Agriterribacter sp. | reverse complement strand
ATTGAAGGTTACGTTAAATACAGCTACTTCGACAAAGAGCAATCATCAGCCCACCGGGATAAGCATCCTTTTGCACCATCTAAGCTACATTACAATCAGGATAAGGATTGTTACTATTGCCCAATGGGACAGCCGATGCAAAACATAGGTACCTATACAAAAACAACAGCAGCCGGATTTGAACAGCACTTAACAAAATACCAGGCTGCTAACTGCGAACGTTGTCCGCTAAACGGAGTATGTCATAAATCAAAAGGCAACAGGATTATAGAGATCAATTTCAATCTTAACCACCTTAAAGCAATAGCACATCAAAGGCTAACTTCTCAAACAGGGATAGCATATAGAAAAAAACGACCGTGGGATGTGGAGTCAGTCTTTGCAAATATCAAATCCAACCATGGGTTCAGGCGTTTCCTGCTCAGGGGTAACAAAAAAGTATCCATAGAAATCGGATTATTAGCAATCGCACAGAATTTAAGGAAAAAAGCAGCCTGAAAGCGCTGTTTTGTTGTTTTTTGCTGCCAGTGTACCATATACAGAATACCAGCCAGCAACTATAAAAGAAAAATAAAAAAATGGGGCTGTCTTAAAATTTTACTTTTGAGACAGCCCCTTTTTGCATTATGGCGATCAAAGGCTAATATTGCCTGTTTAAAACAACATTACACTTTACATGGGTGAAACGGAAATAGCTATAACACCCCGCGGGCCGGCTTCCTTTACACTCGATTGTTACTGTAAGAAGTGAATATTTCCGCATACTGAAAGTGCTTTATTACAATAAAGAAGTAACAAATAAAAACCATTTGCTGGATCATTTTGCATATAATTATTTAAGTTTTGGAATAATTGAAGATGGCCTGCGAAAAGGATTATCTATTATCCTTTTTTATTCTGGACACAGCCCATTGCTGGCATGGAAAATAACAATAAGGATAATATATATTAAATTGTTCCGGATAAAAAGACCCTTCTGGAAGCCGGTAAATAATAAATAATTATAGTTTAAGCATCTAATCCGAAATGAGTTGAATACATTCTGCACCATCATTACAGCCGATTATTTCCCGCATGCGCTGGCTTTGTATAAGTCGTTGAAAAAATTTGACCAGCAGGCATTATTATATGTTTTGGTGGCAGATGATAAATCTTTATCCGGTCATGATAATGAAACAGGCATACAAATACTGGCTGTAAGCCAACTTAAAGGCTACCCGCTGACACAGGAGCTCTACAACAAATATGCGCACATTAGAATGGATTTTTTCAGGTGGTCGTTAAAGCCCATACTGATAAGCTACCTTTTGGAAACAGGTTTTAAAAAAGTACTGTTTGTTGATTGCGATATTTTTTTCTTTAACGATTACCGGTTTCTCTTTGAAGCATTAAACCAGTCTGCAATTATTTTAACACCGCATTGGTATAGCGTAAGCCCTGCTATAAACGAAAACGAATTTGTTCAGCTTTTAACTTCCGGCTTTTTTAATGCCGGGTTTATCGGCAGCAACAGGAACGGGCTGCCTGCATTACAATGGTGGGCAAATGCATGCCATTACAAGATGAGCGAATGTAAGGCAGAGAGGGTATATGTTGACCAACGTTACCTTGATCTTTTGCCACTTTTGTTTGAAAACGTGCAAATATTATCCCACAAAGGTTGCAACCTGGGAGCAGGAAATTATGAAACATGTAAAAGGATCCTGGTTGGAAATACCCTGCTGATTGATGGTGAGTATCCTGTTGTTTTTGTCCATTTTTATAAGCCGCTCATAGAACAGATCCTTAAAGGATATGATCCTTTGCTGGTTCCGTATTTCAATGAATACAAAAAAGTGTTTGAAGAGATAGGAGCGCCTTTCCGGCATTTTATGGGGAGCCTTGCAAAGCAGCTTCAGCCATCGGTGATGATGCAGCTTAAATGGAAATTGAGAATAAGGACCCGTATTAAAGCCTTACTGTATAACCTGGCTCATAAGCTTTAACAAGCCGTTTTCCTGTACCATGCGGCTCGGTTCTCACCTGAGTTGCGTTTCCCCCGAAAAAATAAATTGACAGCCCATGCTGTGCCAACCGGCGGAAATATGCCCCGACCGGCAGGCCATAATTATTTTTATATTAATTTCATGTAATTAAATAATATTTTAATTATAAAAAAATAGTATTAATTATTTTGTTTACAATAATTTTTATTATTATTTTACATTTATTTTATAAAATGAAAAAGAAAAGGAAAGCGGGGGGAGGGAGAAAAAAATTACCGCCTGAATTGGTTAAGCAGGCTGTTACGTTGTTTGTGGAGACAAAATATATAACAGCGGCAGGGGGCATTGAAGCATTGAAAGAATATTTGTATAAAAAATCCATATCTCTGAAACCACCAGATAGTAATTCCCCGTCCTAACCCCGATACTTTTTCGGGGTTTTTCTTTTTTTTGCTTATTGATCAGGCTGCGGCATTTTTCCAGAGCTGTGAGGGCTGTACCGCCATATCCTTTTGGATCTCCCTGCCGTTTAAATGCCTTTTATAGAGCATAGCAAACTGGCTGTCAAAAAAATTCAATAAAAAAACCTGGTTGGGGGCCGATGCTTTTCCACCCAGTCCCAGCACAAGGTAAAAAGGCAGGTCGGTATACGATTTGTACCGTTCCAACTGGTATTTTTTAGAGAATGGGTAGCTGTTGGCAATAAGCGCTGACCGGAATTTGCATTCCACGTAAAAGCTGCGCCCGTTCAGTATATCCTGTAATGTAAAGTCGGGCTTAAGGCTGCTTTCGGGATAATCTTTTTCGTTCTGCAGGTATCCGGGTGTGCGATGAATAAGCTTATACTGTGCTTTTGGAAAAAGGTGCCGGCGTACATAATCCTCAAATTGTTCACCTTTTTGAAAACTATCGGGAATAAGCAAATGGTTTTGCTTTGCAGGGGGAATTACGGTAATCATAGCGTATAGGGTTGTGGATTAAAAAACCTTAAATAAGGCCTATTATTGTTGTATCGCCGGGGATAAACGTAATTCCGCGCAAATTTCAATCTTAGGTCAACAACCGTACAACTCTGCCATGCATTATTCCGATGTGCCGGCGCTTTTGATCGCTTTATTGCATACGCCTTTTAAGCTCTGTATCCATTGCTCAAACCTTTAACGATCCACGGAATCCCCTGACCGCATAATACGATTCCGCACCATTGTGATATACAAATACCGTGTTGTAGCGGCGATCGCAAAAAAGGGCGCCGCCGAGTTTTCGGACAGGCGCGGGGGTTACAATCCAGCTCGAAGTTTTCAGATCAAATTCACCAAGCTGCTGCAACTGCCGGTATTGCTCTTCCGTTAATAAGTCAATACCCATGTCAGCGGCCATATTCATCGCGCTGTCCCTGGGTTTGTGTTCTTTCCTTGATTCCAGCGCTGCATGATCGTAACAAATGCTCCTGCGGCCTTTGGGCGTTTCGGGCGAACAATCGTAAAAAATATATTCACCCGTCTTTCCTGCCTGCCGGCGGGGCAGGTTATCATAACTCACCACATCGGGCTCACCGCCGGTTATTTCCATTTCATTCAGTGACCATAATTTTGCAGGGCTGGCTTTCAGCTTTGCCTGTACTTCGTTCCATTCAATGCCTTTATGGCGATTCCTGTTTTTTTCAAAACGGGCCTTTACTATTTTTAGGAGATCTGCCGTTTGTTGTGACGACAGCTTTTTTTTACTGCTCATATCCTGGTATTTATATTTAAAAGCTCACCCGGTGTTTAATCTTCCAAACCTCGTCCATCAAGAATTTTCGGAATATATTTCTCTATTCTCGCCTCCCGGGTTTTGGACTGTTTGGCCTGGCCAAAATAAAAAAGATAGGCTCGTTGCCGTCCCGGTGTTAATGCCCCGAATGCTTTTTTAAGAGATGGCATTTTGTTGAGCCTGCTTTGAAATTCTTCGGGTATACTGTAATCGGAGGTTTTTTTGAGCTTCACTTTCAACCCGGCTTTTTCTACTTCAATAGCTTCATAAATATATGCTTTCAGGATCTTTTTCTGTTTCGTAATTTCTTTTACATCCGTAAAGCGCATCTGTCGCGCCGATTGCACATTTTTGGTTTGCTGAATTAAAATGCCATTGGGGTCCTGCAGCAAAACACCTTTAAAAAAAAGGAAGGCGCAATACTCCTTAAATACGTGTATCAGCACAACATTTGCACCGTTATATTCCCGCCCGGATGATCCGGTCGGGCAGGTATAGCAGGGACAGCCCCATTTCAATACTTCGTCAAGCCCGCAATCCAGCGCAATGGCTCTCATCTGCCTGATCTCCTTCTGCCATTGTTCGT
>NZ_DAOMOZ010000300.1:0-4370 GCF_035444585.1 Agriterribacter sp. | reverse complement strand
CAATGCCCTGCTGCTTCATCATAGCTGTAAGCAGCAAATTGATATCGGCAACATAACCGTTTTTATTTTTGTTGATGGTTTTGAGCGGTGCCGAAAGCCCGATGCCTCTTTTGCCGGTAGAAGTAAACCTGTCGCGAACATAAGTATATATTTTCTTTGCTTTTTCAAGGTTGTCTGCCGCGCCCTGTGTAACAGGCTTTAATTCGTCTTCCAGCCAGTTATTGTTTTTTAAAAGTCCTGCGCCGAAATCATCATCTTTCATTAGTTATACCGCCAAACTTGCCCAGTTGCCCATAATATCTTTTACCGGGGAATTTGGGAACCGGTACTGTGATAACTGGAATTCTATTTTGGATATATGATTGTGTATGGTGGATGTAAAGCTTTCGGTTTTTAATGCGGGCACATTTGTGGCTATCCATTTATGCTCAACGGCATTGGCTGTAAAACTGTAATAAGAAGAGCTTGAAACGCCACCCGGATCTACCATGCTGAAATTATCGCGGGTTGTTTTGGAGCTGTGCTCCAACGGAAAACTGCCCTGCGACAGGAACACATAATTGAAGAATTCCGGCATTTTTACCTCGTACTGGCTCCATAAAACCGGGTAATCGCCCTGGAACTCCCAGGGCTGCAGGTTGCGTAAAAAATCTGATTGAACAGTATATACATATTCAACCAGCGATCCTTCTTTTACAGCAGGAAGGGTGAACTTAACCGTTATATGGTTTTTATCGTACTTGTCTGTAAAAACAGACTTCTTATCCAGTTCCGTTTCCACTACTTTTCCGTTCTCAAGATTATAAGTAGATGCTTTGAGATTGATCACTTTTTCTTCTGCGCCACCACTTACATAAAGCGGTATTTCCACATTAGCAGCATCTACGCCGTTTTGATTGAGTATCTTTATGCGGGTATGCTTTTTAAATGATAATGAAAACCAGCCTTTGTTGTTCCCGTTGAAATCAGACCTGCCAATATCAGCGATAACCACCGCGCTCACGCTGGTATCAAATTTACTTTTGGAGAGGTCAAAATCGGCAGCAGCTATTTTTCCGAATTTAATATTGAGTTTATCCTGGGCAAAAAGATAATTTTGTGAGAGACTGAATACAGCTATCGCGAGGAGAAGGGTTTTGTTTTTCATGATTTATTAACCGGGTTTAAGAGGGCTGTAATACGAATGTAAGTTTTTTCCATTCAAACCACCACCACACCCTATAATTTTTTAATTTGAATACGAACGACCATACCGCCATTGTTAAAAACATAGCAACGCAATGCGGGTTTGATTATTGTGGGATCGCTAAAGCCGTACCGCTGGATGAAGATGCCCGCAGGCTGGAAGCCTGGCTGAGCAAAGGCATGCACGGGTCCATGCAATACATGGAAAATTATTTTGACCTGAGAGTGAACCCTGCAAAACTGGTACCCGGAGCTCAATCGGTAATTACGCTTTTATTGAATTATTTTCCTTCAGCATCTTCTCGTCAGGGTACGCCAAAGATATCCCGTTATGCCTGGGGAAACGATTACCATGAAGTGATCAGGGCTAAATTGAAATACTTCCTGCAGGAAATGAAAGCCAAAATAGGAGATGTGAACGGCAGGGGGTTCGTGGATTCTGCGCCGGTGCTGGAACGTACGTGGGCACAGCGCAGCGGACTGGGATGGATAGGAAAAAACGGGAACCTTATCAATAAAAGATCAGGGTCTTTCTTTTTTATCGCCACGCTTATTGTTGACATAAAACTGGACCATGACGATCCTGTTGCCAAAGATTATTGCGGCTCCTGCAGGAAATGCATTGATGCCTGCCCTACAAACGCGATACAGGAAAACAGGGTAATAGATGGCAGCAAATGCATTTCCTACTTCACCATTGAACTGAAAGACATGCTGATACCCGGTGAAATGAAAGGCAAATTCAACAACTGGATGTTCGGTTGTGATATATGCCAGGAGGTATGCCCCTGGAACCGCTTCAGTACGGCAACGCATGAAACGGCTTTTGAACCTATTCCGGAAGTACTCAATTTTGATACGCAGGACTGGGAGGCTTTAACGGAAGAAAGCTTTAAAAAGATCTTTAAAAATTCGCCGCTGAAAAGAGCCAAATTCGGTGGCATCAAAAGAAACCTGAAGTTCATCGGGTCGTAGCCTAAAAAGGTGTGAGGTATAAGCTATGAGCCGTGGGCTATCAGCTTTCAGCAGTCAGCTATCAGTGTCTCACCACTCACTATTCACAGCCATGAGCAGTCAGCTCTGAGCTATCGGCTAAAGGGATAAGTTGTAAGTAGTAAGATCACTCTCACGTTTCACTTCTCACCTCTCACCATTCACTTCTCACCATTCACCATTCACTACTCACTACTAAAACTGCCAGCCCAGTTTGATCATTAACCGGTTCATGCTGTAGTTGAATTTTTGTATATCCACCGTTTCCATATTTTCGCCCGTGATGGTAGTGGTAGTCCTTTTTTCACTGAAATATTTATGAGAGTATCCGGCGCTCAGCAAAAAAGCATTACCTCCTTTTACATGAACAGCGTATCCAAAGCCGGCATCCATATATGCGCCTCCCCTATTTTTATAATCGGTTTTGTTTGGCAAACCCCAAATGGAAAATACCGGCTCTTTTCTCTTAACCCAGGGCAGGTTATAGCCGCCATCTGCATATACAAACAGTTTGTTCCCTTTTTTTACATCAAACGATCTTCGCAGGTCAAGGAACAGGGGCACAGAACGGTAACGGTAAAAATCAATTCCTGCTCCTATGCCGGCAAACCAGTTCCCGTAACCCACACCGTTAACCGTTTGCAGCGCACCCGACACGGCATTGTTACCATTCACCAGCGCCACCTGTTCAACAGAATGAAAAACAGGTTTGGGCAATACCTTATGTTGCGCCTGCAAATGCAGGTTCAAAGCCAAAAAAATCATAATCGCTAAAACAATATGCTTTCTCATTGTTGCTTCACTTTAATTTTACTGAGCAATTGTATATTGCCGGGATCAGCGTACAGGTACTGGTATAAACCATCACTGGTCACCACCAGTGCAATATTGTTCATGGCGATCACATCATAGGTCTCTATTCCTTCAATGGCGGTTATCGGTTTAAGATTACGTACATCAGCAGCATTATATACTTTTAATCCATTGGCTCCGTCGCAGATGAACAGTATATCCCCGTCTTTAGACAACCCGTGCGGATTGGTCATTTCATAGGTCTTAACCAAAGAAGGACTGTTGATATCGGCAATATCCAGTATTTCCAAACGATTGCTGACGCTGTTGCATGTAGTGCCTGTACGCAATGTAACGTATGCATGTTTTTCATCGGCAATTACAGGGTCGCAACTTTGCACATGTAAAAACCGGCTCTCTTTTACAGGATTACCTCCATTTGAAATACTATAGATATACATACCCGTGGCAGAGCCAATGAACAGCTTTTGCTGAAAAGGGAAAATGGTTTCAATATTCTCACCGATATTTATTTTATTGGTGAACGATGGCTGTTGCGGCCTGCTTATCTCAAAAACATTCAGATCGTTTAAAGTAACGCTGTATAAATAATACCCTGCAACAGCAAATCGTGCCATGGAACCCCCGGTACCAAAAGGAGATACACTTTTGGAAGAAGAGGAATTAAACATGCTCTGATCCGAATAGCCCGCAAGGCTGCGCACATCATTATACATGAACGCTTCGCTCTTATTAAGATCAATGCCAAAAAAACCACCGTTGCCGCAGTCTATATTCACGGTAGTATCTCTTTTTACCCAGTCTACAATTACTTTACTGTTATCGGGATAAAATGTACCGTAGTATTGCCGGAACGGGAAAGCGTTCTCTACAATTTTAGTGGTTTTGGCATTGAGCGGGTCTGTAATATCGAGCGTAACCAGATCGGTATATGCATCAGCATACAATGTGTTTCCTTTCACCGCCATATCCATATTACCGGGTATGTCAATAAAAGCAACATTTTTGGGAGCAGTGGGGATGGCATTATCAATAATATGAATGCCCTTGTCTATTTCATTTAAAAAGATATAATTACCCCGGATATACAATTTGCCTGTTCTCTCCATTTCCCGCGGTGCATTGCTTTTAATATTTGCTCTTACCTCTTCAGTAGTTTTATATACAGGAACAAAGTAGCTGTAGGTTTGCGTGCAATGATCTTTAATGCATCCCTGCATCAATAACGCTGCAACCATAAAAATAAGAACAGGGTTGAATGTTTTTTTCAGCATGGCAATCGTTTATTGAACTGACAAACGATTAAGCATAACCGTTGCACAGCTTAGCCCACATTGCAGGAAAAGTTCCGTTAAATGTTAAAATTACTGCTGTGGGAA
>NZ_DAOMOZ010000299.1:0-4521 GCF_035444585.1 Agriterribacter sp. | reverse complement strand
CCGGTGGTTCATGCTTTCCATTACCATCACTAACCCGTGTGGTTCGTAAATTTCGGCTATACGTTTCAGTAACTCAATGGCATTGGCCATCTGAAAATCGGCCGGGAGTTTTGGATCGGCCATGCCCAGTACATTATGAATAAACTTTGTGTTCATTCGTTTGGCGATATCCACCGATGCACGGACATCACTCAGCACTTTTTCCCGCAGCCCCGCATCCCTGCCTGCAAAAGTTACATGCTCAAAGGTATACGTGCCTACAAACTGCCCGAACTCCATACCCAGTTGCTGAATGGTTTTGCTGATGCGCTCCTGTTCCTCCACAGTCCTGTTTTTCAGAAAAGTGTTCTCCCACGCCCTAAAGCCCTGGTCGTAGCCCCATTTTATTTCATCGGCAACATCCTTACCCGGCAGGCTGGAAAAAATATTAAAATCGGGAGAGAATTTCATCCTGAAAGGCGGCTCCGCAAACTGCTTCTCTTTTGCGGGAACCATCGCTAACGGCGCCGGTGCAGCGGTTAATGCCGCGGCGCCGGTGAGCAATCCATTGATAAACTTACGTCGCTGCATACTCGAAGTTTAAGTATTTATATTGAAGTGTTCGGATTTACGGTAATACTGCATCACAATTACCTCAATAACTTCTGATCGGTTTCCGGATCCTGGTCCTGCCCTAAAATGAAAGCCATGAGATCGGCCATTTCCTGGTTGCTCAGCAACTGGTCAAACCCCTGCGGCATCAGCGACATATCCAGTATTTCGGTTGACAGGATATCTGCCCGTGCAATACGAACGGCAGTTTGGGCAGAAGTAGCAAGGACAACCGCGTCAGGTGTTCTTTCCCTGATAATGCCTGTATACTCCCCGTCTTTCGTTTTAATGCGGTAGCTTTCAAATTCTCTTACGAAGCTCGCGCTTGGATATACAATTGCTTCCAGCAGATCATGTGCCGACCGGTCGAGCTGGATGGAGGTAAGGTCCGGGCCAAAATGCCCCCCTTCCGTTCCAATGGTATGACAGGTTGAACAGGTGGCTTTTCCAAAAAACAAGGCCCGACCGCTATCAAGGGAGCCGTTGGGAATGTTCTTTTCCAGTGCTTCAAGCCGTTTCAACCGGCCGGCCCTTACTTCATGCAGCTTAGCCATAAGCGGAGCGGTAGCCGGTTTCACTTCATCGGGGTATTGCTCAAAGATCTTTTCAAGATATTCGGGCGTAAAACCCGAAAGGCTGGGCGACTGTGTTAATGCCGCAGCCAGCGCCCTGCCCGTCTCCGCGGAATGCGCTCCTTTAAATACAGGAACGATGCGTGGTAAAATAAAAGCATCCGCTTCGGGGAGAAAGCCGGTTGACAATTGCAGCAACTGCTTTTCCGAAAGCGCTCCCTGTGCCAGTGTGGTTGCCGCTTCCTGACGAAGGGAAGCTTCCTTTTCATTTTTCAGCACGGCATAGAGATAATCAAAATTGTGATCCGTGAATTTTGGCTCCGATTTCAGTAAAGTAGCGATCGCTTCCACTCTTAGTTCCGCGGTATTTTTGGCATCATCCGCTACCTGCTGTAACTGCTTCAACAGGGAAGTAAGCCCGCGAAGGCGAACCAGTTGCATTACCCGCGATTGAACCTGCGGATCTGTACCGGGCGTCAGTTGAAGCTGCAGCTGCTTCACCCATACCGCGGGGAATTGTTCGGTTCCGCAGGCTTCCATTGATCCCAGCAGGAAAAGCTTATGCGCCGGCGTTGCCATTTTAAACTGATCCGCTATAAACGCCTGCATGCGGGTATCACTGCAAAATGAAACCAGCATATTGCCGAAAAGTTGTTCTTCTTCTTTGCTTAACGGGCCATGTTTGAAACGGCCCTGCAGAAACCGGACCATATCGGCCGACCATTCGGGGTGATGAGCCGCTATCCATAAGGCCGTATGTCTTAACGATATATTACCGGCACTGAAAAAAGATGTGAGCTGCTTTGCCTGTAAAGTGGAGGAAGGCATCTGGTCGAGCGAAATGAGCGCCGCTTCCTGCACGCCGGCTGCAGCACCGGTAAGCGCTGCTGCAACCGGTTCCGGCGCATTGATGGAAACAAGCGCATAAATGATGGCATGACGAACGAACCGGTCGTCTGTATCACCGGCGGCGGCAAGTAAAGCCCCAACGGCTTTTTTATCTTTGATCTGCCCGAGAGCCGTTGCCGCCTGGCGGCGCACAGCAGGTTCGTTCTTCACCACTAATTCAATCAACTTATCTACAGCCTGAATATCCTTTGCCAGTCCGGCAGCACGCGCCGCGGCTATGCGTACCTGTTGGTCAGGGTCACTTAATGCTTCTCTCACTACTGCCATCGCTTCGGGTGTGCCTGACCGGTAGAGTGTAAAAACAGCTTTCACTTTTGCCTCTGCAGCAGAAGGCTGCCGGAGCAGGGCTTTAAGCGGTTCAATAGCAGCATTACCGGCATCTGCCAGTTGTTGTGCCGCACGATCGCTTACAAAAGCATTGCCCGATTCAAGATGCTTCACCATGTCGGCAGGCTGAAGGCCTGCCCACTGCACAGCATTGCCATAGGGGTCGCCTGCTTTCTTTGTCCCGTTGCGGCGTACCCGGTAAATAGAACCCTTTAATTCGGGCTTGGAAACCTGCGATAAGGGACATCCCTTGATGAACCATCCGCCCGTTTCTACTACAAGCAGGCTGCCGTCTGCATCTTCAAGTACATCAGTAGGATGAAAATCTTCATTGTCCGACCAGAAAAACGGTTCGTCTTCCGTACGGAAAGATGCGCCATCCCTGAACAGCTTATGTCTCACAACGCGGTGCGTATTGAACTGGGCGCTGAACAGGTTATCTTTAAAATCATCTCCCAATGCCGTATTCCTGTACCGCCCGATGCCTGCCGGCGATACACGGGAATATTTGCTCACCACCGGCATCAGGCTGCCCGTTCTTACCAGCTTATCGCGGTCAATATTGCTATTGGGCTTGGGATATACGCCACCTTCCGTCCAGTATACCAATGCATCCCGTTCACCCGCTTTGGGATCGGTAAAATAAGTTTCGGTTCCGATGGGTTCACCGGCTGCTGTAAATGTAAGCTCAACAGGATTATTCATACCACCCGCAGATACCCATTCCAGTCCCGAGCCATCCGTGCGCACACGCCAGATGCGCGCCGTTTCGCCTTTCATCTGCACACCTTCCTTACTGGTTACATCAAAGCCTTCAATGGCGCTGGTCATGTACAACCAGCCGTCCGGCGCCATAAAAGGACCGATGAGGCTGTTTGCATTTACGTTCAGCGTCCACCCGCTCAGGAGCACTTCCCGCTGATCGGCTACGCCATCGCCGTCGGTATCGGTAAATTTCAGCAGGTCGGGCGCCGAGCTGGCATACAAACTTCCTTTATAAAAAACGCCGCCCTGGGGAAATCCGACCTTGTCGGCAAAGATGGTGCGCTTGTCGTACACGCCATCGCCATTGCTATCTTCTAAAAGTTTGATCCTGAATTTTGGATTTTTTAGCGCCGAATCAGTTTTAGGATATACATTACCGGTAGATTCAAAAACGAACAGCCGGCCGGTTTCATCCAGGGTAGCGAACATGGGATAATCTAAAAGATCGGGACCTGCCGCTACTTCAACCGTATAGCCTTCCGGTACCTGTGGCAAGCCGGATGACGCCGCCTGCTTTTCTCTGCAGGAAGAACAAAACAACGCAACTGAAATGCCAAGGATAAAGGGGGATATTTTTTGCATGTTGAGAATTTTCTAATATTTGGCTTTTGATGTTTTGCAGTCAGCAGTCAGCAGTCAGTGAGGACTTCTTACTGTATTGCACGTGACTTATTAAATCTGGCAGTTTTCTTTTTTAATTTGTGGCTTCGTTGGGTTTGTCTTCAGGTTTCGGATTTCGAATTTACTTGATTCAGATTTGGTTTTACCTGTCATGAGCAGACCTCTATATTTTTTTATTACTTTTTGTGGAAAAAGTAACCAAAAGCCACCCGAAAACGATTACCGCCCGTTTTCGGGAAGGAACCCTGATAGAGCTTCAATGCTACTGTGATTTCAGCTTTATCCCGCTGCTGCTTTCTCATTTTTCAACAGTCTGGTATTGTGGCGGTTTTACCTGAATATTATGATTACATTTTGGTTCGATTAATATTTGAATTTTATCCGCTCCGGCGGACAGGCCTGCCTGCCGGTAGGCAAGTTTGGTTCTTGTTATTTGCTATTTGGCTCTTTGTATTTCTTCGGATTTCGGATTTCAAAACAGCGATACGAACCCGGAGTCATCATTTAAAACGCACTTCTTCGGTAATACCTTTCCATGTATCGGTACGGAAAGGCGCTGCAGGTAAGCCTTCTTTATTGAAGAGGTTGGCTTCCATATTGTCATCGGCCCAGCCATAATGCACGGCAACAGGATTGGGCACCTCATCACTCCAAACCAACACTTTCCCATCGCGGATCTCCGCTTTGGCCCAATGAAATACTTTATCGGCGCCGGCTATTTCAAAACCCTGCAGGT
>NZ_DAOMOZ010000298.1:0-4593 GCF_035444585.1 Agriterribacter sp. | reverse complement strand
AGGCGCTTTGCTGCCCTGGGGCTCCTGCACCATTTTGATGATATGTGCCAGCACAGTATCGCCACCCACTTTAGCGGCTGTGAACTGAAAACTGCCTTTTTGATTAATGGTACCGGCAAACACTTTTTTTCCTTTAGTTTTTTCAACCGGCACCGGCTCTCCGCTGATCATGCTCTCATCCACAAAAGAATTGCCGGCGATCACTGTTCCGTCTACCGCTATTCTTTCTCCGGGCTTTACCAGCAAGGTTGTGCCCACGGTTACACCGGCAACAGGCATTTGCGCCTGCTGACCGCCTTCATGTATCACGGTAACGGTTTTGGGTTGTAAGCCCATGAGCTTTTTTATGGCAGATGAAGTATTTCCCTTCGCCTTTCCTTCCAGCAATTTGCCCAGCAGAATAAACGTGATGATCACCGCGGCAGCTTCAAAATACACATGCGCATGCAATCCCCGGCTGTGCCAGTAAGCAGGAAATAAAGTATTGAAAGTGCTGAACAAATAAGCAACCCCGGTGCTCAATGCAACGAGGGTGTCCATATTGGCAGAGAAATGCTTTGCCTGTTTCCATGCACCCACGAAGAATTGTTTCCCAAAAATAAAAATGACCGGTGTGCTCAATGCCCACATGATATAGTTAGCGTAGGGTAAATTCATAAAGAACATACCTATTATTACAACAGGCGTGGACAAAACGGCTGCCGTAATGGTCTTTGCCCTGAGCGCTTTGTATTGTTTTTGCTGCAGTGCTTCGAGCGCATCTCCCGCCTCTTCACTTTCATCGATCACCAGGTCGTACCCTATGCCCTGTAATGCAGTTTTTAACTGCGCAGGACCGGTAACTGTTGGAATGTATTCCACCAGCGCCTTTCCGTTGGCGTAGTTGACCGCTGCGCTTACAACGCCGGCCTGATTTTGTAAAATGGTTTCGGAACTTGCGGCACAGGAAGCGCAGCTCATATTAAGTACCGGAAAATCTTTCTTTACGGTAGCCACTTCATAGCCCAGATCACGAATGGCCTTAACAGCCCGTGGCAATATTTCCACCGCATTACCTGTATCAATAACCGCTCTTTTGTTGTTCAGCTCTACTTTGTGCGCGGTAATACCTCCTATCCTGCTCAGGCCCTTATCAACGATCAATGCGCAATGCTCACTGTCTACTCCTGCCAAAGGTAAATTATACTCATGGTTCCCCGTATTCATCTTTCCGTGAATTTAATGGCACAAAGCTCCTGCTTATATCACAGCCTCTGTTACATTGTTATGGATAAATTGTACATCTGTTTGCCGCGCAGCTCATTTGTGAATGGCATCAATGGCTTTGCGGTGCGGAGCTCCCAGCTGCTTGAATCGGGTAGGTGTCATGCCCGTTAATTTTTTGAACTGGTTGCTCAAATGCTGTGTGCTGCTGTAGCCCAGGTTAAAAGCGATCTGGCTTAAAGACAGCTCATTGTACATAAGCCATTCCTTCACCTTTTCTATTTTTTGCAAAATGAAGAATTGCTCGATGGTGATGCCTTCCACCTCCGAGAATAATTTACTGAGTGCAGAATAGTCTTTGAATATCTTTTTGCCAAGAAATTTGCTTATGCTGAAATGATCCTCCACGCTTCCCTCCTGTACTTTGCCGATCAGCAGGTTCTTTATTTTTTCTATCTGTTGCATTTTCTGATCATCCAGTAATTCAAACCCGTTTTTCTTCAGATCGGCAGAGAACTGTTCCAACTTGCTTTTACCCGGGTCCTTTGTTAATTCCACTTCTCCAAGACGTATATAGCGGGCCGGCAGATTATTGTTCTTCAACATTTGCTCCACCGAACTGATACAACGCGGACAAACCATATTTTTAATGATCAGTTTCATTGGTTATAATTTTTGTTCCCATACCATTTAGTATGAAAATAAAGTGAACAGGCAATAGTGAACAGGCAACAGGCAGCAGTGATTCACCATTCACAATTCACCATTCACAATTCACCACTCACCACTCACTATTCACCACTCACCACTCACTATTCACCACCTCTCACGTTTGACGCAGCTACCCGACAACAGTAATCACCTCATTTGGCTTGCCCAGCAAGCGGCTAACCGGACAAGCCTTGGCTATCTGTAATAATCTTTTCTTCTGATCTTCATTAATATCACCATTTACATTTACCTCACAATAAAATGTATTTGGCGCCCCGGGTACTTCACCCCGCACCAGGTTTGCCTTCACATTGATCACGTCCACTTTCCATTGCTTGCGCTGCACATACATGCGCAGCGTAATGGCCTTACACGATGCGAGGGCTATACACAGGTAATCGCCCGGTGCAGGACCGGCGTTCCGCCCCCCCACTGACTTCAGCTCGTCGGCTACCCAGGCATGTTCACCAGACCGTACAGGGGTAGTATACAGTTCTCCTTTATTTTCCGCTTCCCCGGAAGCGATGATCTTTTTGTTGTTCAACAGCGTCGTTTTTTTATTGGTCAGATCCATTCCACACATCTGCATAGTCGGCCGGGCGCCGCCTGAACTGCGCATGCACATAGGGGCAAAGTGGTATGACCTTCAACCCGTTTTTCCGGGCATGATCCACCATAGCCGTCAGCAACTGCTTTGCCAGGCCTTTACCTTCCGCTTTTGGCAGCACTTCAGTATGGTACACTGTTAGTAAGCCGTTGGAAATGCTTACTACCATTTCCGCTACCTGTTCTTCTTCATCTGAAATATAAAAATGCCCGTGCCCTTTTTCGTCCAGTTGCAGTTTAACATCCTCCATAACTTTTTTTTAAGCGTTAAATATTAAAACCCCGGGTTATCAAAGCATGTTATTCGCTTTCTTCATTACCCGCCAAAATCCTTTCAATGCGTATATCGGGAATAAACCAGATGATGGCAACCAACAGGTAAAGCATTAAGCTGATGGTTGTGGTTATAAATGCCGAACCGATGGCCACGGCATAAATCAAAACACACAGCTTGCTTTTTCTGTCCCGGCCGAAGGCCCTGGAAAGCTTACTTTCTTTCCCCTCCCGTTTCATGAGTATTGCCGCCAAAATGGTATAAGCAATGGCATTCATGATCAAAACAATACCATATAATACAACGGGCCATTTTGTAAAATGATTTTCACCCATCCAGTCGGTTACAAACGGGATTAAAGACAGCCAAAAAAGCAAATGCAGGTTGGCCCACAGTACCGTACCATTGATCTTTTCTACGGCAAACAGCATGTGATGGTGGTTGTTCCAGTAAATACCCACATAAATAAAGCTGAGCATGTAGCTCATCAGCACCGGCCAAAGCGGTTTAAGCCCGGCAATATTATCGGTATGCGGAACCTTCAGTTCTAAAACCATAATGGTTATAATAATGGCAATAACACCATCGCTGAACGCTTCTAAGCGACCTTTATGCATATAAAGTATTTATTCCGGAGAAGCGGGTACTAAATCTTTGATATCCTTACAGAACCAATTTTCCGTTTTCAAATTTCGGCATTTTTACAATTGCTTTGAATAAAATAAATAAGCAGCATATTGCTTTCTGTTCTACAACAGAAGACTTCTGTGTATTTTCTCTCCAATCAAAGTACCATATTTTCAGTCCAGATTAAGCCGCCGATCTCAGATGGCGTTAACCGGTAGTTCCCTGCCGGCAGGTTGCCAGCGGTATCATCCGGGATACCAACTTATTTTATTTTTTGCTCCTGAAGGTTTGTTAAATATAAAAACACGCAGGCTGATTTATTTCTTTAATGAACGCTGCAAAATATTTTTTCTGTGCAGTATCCCCCACTTCCTTAACGATTCAATTACCCCGTTAAGCGATTTACTGTGCGGTGTTAAGGTATACGTAACTTTAACAGGATAAGCGTCTTCCACTGTTCGTTTTACAAGCCCGTTTATTTCAAGGTCGCGCAGTTCCTTGGATAACATCCTGTCGGTAATGCCATGAACCTCTTTCGATATTTCCCCGAAACGCTTTTCGCCGAAGGTTAACGCTACAATAATGGGAAGTTTCCATTTACCGTTCAAAACATTGAGTGCATCACGTATCGGGCGCAACATTCCCATACATTCCGGGTGCACGGGCTCAGCCGTTTTTTTTATTGATTTTTGTTTTGCTATCATAAAGTATAATGCTATACAATAGTATAGTACTTACAAAGGTATAGTAAATAATGGTAAATTTGCGTCATCAAACCGAAAGGGTATATTTCAATTTTTTTCGCAGGTCTGCTTTTGAACAAATGTTCTGACAAACAACAGATTGCGGAAACTCAGCAACAAATTAAAGCTGAAATGTACAACAATAAAGCAATTACCATGACCATCAAAAGAAAGCCAATTGACGTTCAAACGCCTCAGCCCCGCCCGGGATTTTTGGGGGCAGGACACACCGCCCGTGCGGTGGTTCAGAGCAACTACATACAAAGCGACCCCTTCATTATACTAATGGATGATATGCTTGATAAGAAAGACGAAGTGCCGGCTGGTGGTCCGCATCCACATGCCGGATTTGAGACCGTTAGCCTGTTGATCGAAGGCGAAATGGGTGATGGCGATCATAAAATGGAAACCGGCGATTTTCAAATAATG
>NZ_DAOMOZ010000297.1:0-4642 GCF_035444585.1 Agriterribacter sp. | reverse complement strand
ATAGCCTCACCTATAAGGGTAAACGAACCCGATATCATTGCCTGACTGGCTATAACGGCTGCACCGGTTGCTATAATAACACCGGGAATGATAAACCAGTCGGGCATCAGGTCAAAGAACGGGTTAATGGATGAATGAATAGCCGCAGGAACATCCGGATGATTCTTTAACAAGCTGGCCCCCTGGCCGAGGTAGTTTAAGATCAAACAGGTTTTAACGAACACCCATGATATGCGGATATTTTCTCTTCCGCAATGTCCAAGATCGCTGTACAATGCTTCGGCACCTGTGGTACATAAAAAAACGGCACCCAGGATCCATAATGCCCCGGGATTGGACCTTAGCAGCTTAATGGCATACCAGGGATTGAACGCTTTAAAAATAGACAGGTCGTCAAAGATATGCCACAGTCCGAGCAACGCCAGCATAGTAAACCACAAGCCCATTACGGGGCCAAAAAATTTTCCAATGGATGCCGTACCGAATTGCTGCAGGAAAAAGAAGGCCGATAAAATGAATATAACAATATAAATAATGTATTGGCTGAGATTATGAAAAGCGGGAACTTTTTGCAGGCCTTCAATAGCGGAAGTAATCGTTATGGGAGGGGTTATCATTCCGTCTGCAAGCAGGGCAGCGCCACCGATCATGGCAGGCAGCACCAGCCATTTTTTTCGTCGGCGAACCAGGGCATACAAAGCAAATATGCCGCCTTCACCCTTATTATCGGCCTGCAATACAAGTATCACATACTTAATGGTAGTTTGAAGTGTGATTGTCCAGATAATGCATGACAGGCTGCCTATGATCAGGTCTTCCGTAATGGCCCTGCCGCTGATAATAGCATTAAATACATATAAAGGAGATGTGCCAATATCGCCATAAATGATCCCAAGTGCAATAACTAATCCGGCAATGGTAGCTTTATTGGTATGTTTGCCCACGGCTGAAATACGGTTAAGTTATATTCGAATGCTTTAAACCAAACGCCAAAGGTATAGGGTAAATTACAATCGCAAACGGAAAATTCGCAGGATTTGTATGATAGATCCCGTTGCCGGAAAGCCATATTTATAAGTTTGGTTAAAAATAATGCTGCAGCAATATCAATCGCCAAAAACCATCTAATTTGCAGGCGGATGCTGTATATTTAAAATTAAAAATGATAAAAATGGGGCATAAGAAATTTGTTATATCAGCGTTAATGATCCTGGCGTTGCCCGTTTGGGTTTTGGCCCAGCGCATTCATTATTCAGACCCGGGAAGAGACGACTACCGCCAGGTGAATTTTGAGATCATCGGAAAAGTAAGCAGCAATATAGTGATCTACAAAAATTACAGGTCGAAAAATGATTTATCCATATTTAATAATGAAATGAAATTAAAGGATAAGATTGATCTTGATTTTTTACCCGATAAGCTCATCAACGTGGATTTCGTTTCCTATCCCGATTTCTTCTATATGATATACCAATACCAGAAAAGAAATATCGTATACTGTAACGTGGTAAAGATGGATGCTGCCGGACAAAAGCTGGTAGGTCCGGTGGAAATTGACACCACACAAATTGGCGGTGCCAGCGACAATAAGATTTATTCCACCATATACAGTGAAGATAAGCAGCATATCGTAGTGTTCAAGATCAATAAGCGGAATGAGCGCAACTATTTTTTTACCACGCTGCTTTACAACGACAAAATGGAGTTCAGGAAAAAAAGCCGGCTGCAGGTAACCATGCCCAAGAGAGACGCTGTATTCAGTGATTTCATAGTTGATAATGAAGGTGATTTTGTTTTTGCACGCTGTAGCCGGAACGGCAGCCGTGACAATATTTCGCATATGGACCTGATGATAAAACCAGCCATGGCAGACAGCTTTCACGTGAATAATATCCCGCTTACCAATAATTTCCTGGATGAAGTTAAAATCAAAGCCGATAACATCAACAGAACATACCTGCTCAGTTCCCTGTACTATAAGCAACGCAGGGGAAACGTGGAAGGATTGTATATAGCTGTATGGGACAAAACGCAGGACAGGGTAAAAGCAGAGAATTATACGATATTTACTGATGAGCTGAAGGAGGATGCAAAATCTCAGAATACTTCGGCAAAAACGGCTTTCAATGATTATTTTATACGACAGGTTTTACCCAAGAAAGACGGTGGCTTTATGATCGTGGCTGAATTGTTTTTTACTTCTTCGCGTGGCAACAGCTGGAACCGTTACGATTACCTGTACAGCCCGTATAGCATGTATCCTTATTCGTCGTACAACAGCTACTGGAGCCCTTACGGCATGTACGGCAATCCCTGGAACAGGTGGAATTACGGTTCAAGCACCAGGTATTACAGTGAGAATATCGCGCTTTTTTCATTTGACCCCAATGCAAGCATTGAATGGAGCAACGTATTGCACAAGAGCCAGTTTGATGACAATTCTTCCGACGCCCTGTCGTACCTGATATACAATACCGGGGGGGAGATCAACTTCCTGTATAACCAGCTCGAACGACGGGTGAGGCTGTTGTCTGAACAAAGTGTAACGCCTAACGGGAGCGTAAAACGGTCGCCAACGCTTAAAAATTTAGATAAGGATTATGAATTTTTGCCCAAGTATGGTAAGCAGGTAGGAGCCCGGCAGGTAGTGATGCCGTGTATGTACAGGAATTATATTTGCTTTGCAAAAATTGATTTTTAAAAAACATTCCTGTGACAGGCTCTTTTAAAACCAATTCACCGGTTAATATACTTTTATTGCTGGTATATACATTTGTGCTGAAATGGTATGCTTTTCTTGATCCTCATATTCCGGTGCCGCAGGCAACGGATGGTTTTCTGTACCTTAAATTTTTGAATTTCCTGCTGCCTGCAGGCCAATCCGTGCCTGTTATTTATCCCTTTATTGTGTTGGTATTGACCTTAACGCAAGCCATTGCATTCAATAACCTGATCAACAATGAAAAGCTGCTGCCAAAGCCCAACTATTTGCCGGCTATGGCCTATATTCTTATCACATCTCTTTTTCCCGAATGGTGGCAACTGTCCTCCACGCTTATCATCAACAGCTTGCTGGTGTGGGTATGGGCTATGCTGAGCAAACTGTTCAATCATCCGCGACCCAAGGCCCAGGTATTTAATGCAGGCATGCTGGTGGGGCTCGCTTCTTTCCTGTACTTTCCCGCCATCGGGTTTTCCATACTTATATTTTTTGCATTGATTACCTTGAGGCCCTTTAACCTGAGCGAATGGCTGGTGGCTATACTGGGTATTCTTACCCCTTACTATTTTTTGTTCGCTTTTCTTTTTTTGGGCAACACCTGGAACCCGCTTACTTATCTGCCTTCTATTTCTGTGAGCTTCCCCAAATTTCAGCAGGACGTATGGGCCTGGGGCGGGATCATTCTTCTTATCGTTCCTTTTTTGATCAGTGGTTTTTATATCCAGGGCAATATTTTGCGCATGCTCATACAGGTTCGTAAAAGCTGGAGCCTTATGCTCATTTATCTGCTTATTACCCTGCTCATTCCATTCATCAACTTTTCCTCTACTTTCGAATACTGGATCTTAAGCGCCCTGCCTTTTGCTGCTTTTCACGGGTACACTTTTTTTTATGCGCAAAAAAGATGGCTCCCGCCGGTTTTACATTGGGTAATGGTTGTTTTTGTTCTCACACTAAGCATATGGGTAAGCATAGGAATTTAAGGATTATTGTGCCCCGCTACGTATTAGATATGCAGCGTGGCGGGCACATAGACCTTCATTTTGAAAGAGAATGACAATAACCCTGCTGAACTCCTTTTTCTACCAATATTCATCTGAACTGTCCCCGCAAGGACGGGTAAAGGCAATATTAAGCTAAGCTGGTATGATGGTGGCGTAATGCCCGAAGTTCCGGGAGAGCTATTGCCAGGCGAGGCATTTGGCAATTCCGACGGCAGCGTAATGTTCATTGGCAGTAAAGGAAAGTTCCCGGGTGATTGCTATGGCGCTGATCCACGGCTGCTCCCCCTTAAGAAAAACGCATTGCTCAGACCATTGCCAGAGTTCCTGATGAGAACCACTGCCTGCAATGGGTAAACGCCTGTATTGCCGGGTATGGGAATGCGCAAACCAGCTCACCGTTCGAATATGCCGGCCCATTCACCGAAAGCATACTGATCGGCAATGTGGCCATACGCAGCTGGATGTTCCGGGACAATCCGGGAGGCAGGTGCACCGCCGACAAATACAATGGCCGCAAAAAGCTGTTGTGGGATGCAGCCAATATGAAAGTCAACTACGATCCTGCCAACCAGTTCGTTAAACGCGAATACCGTGAAGGCTGGGATCTTACTTTATAACAATTACCCGTTTACCCTGCTTTTTAAATGGTCAAACCCAAACTTCAATGCTTCCGGGTGCGACCTTTTGTATTCACAACTTCTCACTACTCACTACTCACCACTCACTGCAAATTATACCCCCGCCACTCTTTTTTTATATTCTGCTAATGCTTCTTCAAGCCTTTGCCTGGCTGTGGTATCGCCGGGTACATTGTGTGAAGGATGGATGTGCAATTTCACACCCCTGTCGGCAAGTATCTCGGCCACGGTAGTAACGGTCATCCACACACAGGTTACAAAGGCCATGGTTGAAACAG
>NZ_DAOMOZ010000296.1:1005-4675 GCF_035444585.1 Agriterribacter sp. | reverse complement strand
AAATATTTTATACAATGCAAGTAGATATTTTAAATAAAGCAGGTGAGAAAACAGGTCGCACAGCGGAACTGCCTGATGAAATTTTTGGAGTGGAGCCCAACGACCATGTTATCTATCTGGCTGTAAAGCAGTTCCTGGCTGCCCAGCGGCAGGGTACCCATAAGGTTAAAACCCGTGCAGAAGTTAAGGGAGCCAGCCGTAAGCTGCACCGTCAGAAGGGAACAGGCGGTGCCCGTAAAGGCAATATCCGTAACCCGTTGTACAAAGGGGGCGGTACCATCTTCGGGCCCAAACCGCACAGTTATGATATCAAGCTGAACCGTAAAGTAAAAGACCTGGCTAAAATATCAGCGCTTTCTTATAAGGCTAAGGAAAACGCCATCGTGGTCATTGAAGATTTTTCGCTGGAAGCGCCCAAAACCAAAGAAGTTGCCGGCGTGATCAAAAGCCTTAACCTTGATAAGAAAAGGGCTTTATTCGTATTGCCCGGTTACAACGAGAATGTGCAGCTGAGCTTTCGCAATATGCCTACGGTACTGGGAGTGTTGCTTGCTGATGTAAATACCTATGATATTGTGAACAGCGATGTGCTGGTACTTACAGAAAACGCGGCTAAGATATTTTCCGAAGAAGAAGCACCAGCCGGGGCAGAGGCTTAAGAGAAATTATTTTAAATTTTAATCCCGCTTTTAGCGGGACAAATTTTCAAATTAACAAAGATGAAACTTGCAGATGTACTTCTAAAACCGGTCATAAGCGAAAAAAGCAATAAGCTTTCCGAAAAAAGAAATGTATATGCTTTCCGGGTAGGGCGCAGGTCCAACAAGCTTGAAATAAAGAAGGCGGTGGAAGAATTTTACGGCGTTAGCGTGGTAAATGTAAATACAGTTGTTGTTCCCGGTAAGGCCAAATCAAGGTTTACAAAAGCCGGTGTTATTTCGGGTCGCAAGCCTGCTTATAAAAAAGCCTATGTAACGGTAGCCGAAGACGAGAATATTGATCTGTACAGTACATTATAACGGAACGACATTCAATTATTAAAGCTGGCGAAGCTGAAAAGTTCGCAAAAAAAGAAATAAGATGGCAGTAAGAAAATACAAACCAATGACAGCGGGCACCCGCTGGAGAATTGGAAACGGATATGCCGAAATTACTACGGATACACCGGAAAAGAGCCTGCTGGAAGCCAAGCCCAGAACAGGCGGGCGTAATTTCCAGGGTCGCCGTGCCATGCGTTATATTGGTGGCGGGCATAAACAAAAATACCGTATAGTAGATTTTAAGAGAGATAAGAAAAATGTCAGTGCCACTGTGGCATCTGTTGAATACGATCCCAACCGTACCGCTTTTATTGCCCTGCTTAACTATGCCGATGGCGAAAAAAGATACATTATTGCTCCCCAGGGTTTACAGGTAGGAGCAGTGATCGTAAGCGGCGATGCCGTTGCCCCTGAGGTAGGAAATGCACTGCAGTTGAAGAACATGCCCCTGGGTACAAACGTGCACAATGTGGAACTGCAGCCGGGACAGGGCGGCAAGCTGGTACGCAGCGCCGGATCTTCTGCACAGTTGAGCAACAAAGAAGAAAAGTATGGCGTACTGAAAATGCCAAGCGGGGAACTTAGAAAAATATTGATCAATTGCTATGCAACCGTGGGGGTAGTAAGCAACAGCGACCACAGCCAGGAGAGAGCCGGTAAGGCCGGAGTGAACAGGTGGAAGGGCGTTCGCCCGCGGGTGCGCGGGGTGGCCATGAACCCTGTTGATCACCCAATGGGTGGTGGTGAAGGAAGAGCTTCGGGAGGACATCCCAGATCAAGGACCGGCAAGTATGCGAAAGGATTGAAAACCCGCAAGCAAAAAGGTTCTGATAAGCTGATCATTCAGCGCAAGAATGGAAAGAAACTGGCTAAATAAATTTGAAAATGATTTTCAAATTGTATAGAAAAAAGGATCAGACATTTTCAAATTTTCAAATTAACTAATTAAATATGGCTCGTTCAATTAAAAAAGGTCCTTATGTAGCGGATTACCTCGAAAAAAAGGTACTGGCTATGAATGAGGGTAAAGCTAAAAAAGGTGTGATCAAAACCTGGAGCCGCCGCTCTACTATTACTCCCGATTTTGTGGGCAATACGTTTGCGGTTCACAACGGCAACAAGTTTATACCGGTATATGTAACCGAGTATATGGTGGGGCATAAGTTGGGTGAATTTGCACCTACGCGCAACTTTAAAGGGCACTCAAGCAAAAAAATAGCTTAAAAATAAGTTGGAGGCTATACGTTGTAACAAACGGTAACCTGCAACCAGAAAAAATAAAAAATGGAAGCAATAGCTAAACTCAGAAACTATCCTACGTCACCGCGCAAAATGCGTTTGCTGGCAGATGTTATCCGTGGTATGGATGTAGAGAAGGCTTTGGCAATATTGGAGCATCATCCGCAGCATTCTTCAACCCCTCTTTATAAATTATTGAGGAGCGCCGTAAGCAATTGGGAGCAAAAAAATGAAGGCACCAGCGCGGCAGACAGCAACCTGTTAGTAAAAACGATTTTTGTGGATGGCGGAAGAGTGCTCAAAAGAATGCTGCCGGCGCCCCAGGGAAGAGCTTACCGGGTACGCAAACGCAGCAATCATGTAACCGTGATTGTAGACCAGAAATAAAAATGAAAATTTTCAAATTATAAACATGGGTCAAAAAGCAAATCCAATTGGTAACAGGTTAGGGATCATCCGCGGCTGGGAAAGCAACTGGTATGGCAGCAAAAGGGATTACTCCAAAAAGCTGATTGAAGATAACCGGATCAGAGTCTATCTTAATGCCCGTATCAATAAAGGTGGAATTTCCAAAATTGTTATTGAACGTACGCTCAATAAGCTTATTGTTACAATACATACTTCCAAGCCGGGTATCATCATTGGTAAAGGTGGTGGCGAAGTAGACCATATTAAAGAAGAGCTGAAGAAACTTACCGGTAAGGAAGATGTGCAGATCAATATTTTGCAGGTTCGCCGTCCTGAACTGGATGCCAATATAGTAGGCGACACCATTGCCCGCCAGATCGAGAACCGCATCAATTACAAGCGCGCTATTAAATTATCTATTGCCTCAGCGCTTCGTATGGGCGCCGAAGGCATCAAGGTAAAGGTTAGCGGGCGTTTGGGCGGTGCAGAAATTGCACGTACGGAAGAGATCAAACAAGGACGTGTTCCCCTGCATACCTTCCGGATGGAAATTGACTATGCCAATGTATTTGCCTTAACGGTATATGGTAAGATCGGCATTAAGGTTTGGATATGTAAAGGCGAAGTATTGACCAAGCGTGACCTTAATCCGAATATCATTGATGGAAAGGCCGAAACAGGTGTGGGCGATAACAGGAGAGATGACAGAAGGGGTGGCGGCGACAGAAGAGGTGGCGACAGGCGTGATGACAGGAGAGGCGGTGGCGGCGACAGGAGAGGCGGCGGAAGAGGAGACAGGAGATAGTTTTAAGGTATGAGATATAAGGTATAAGGTGTAGGGTATAAGGTGTAGGGTATAAGGTGTGGGGTATAAGGTGGAAGTGGTAAGGCGAAGGAATAATATTTCAAATTTTCAAATTGTAATATACAATGTTACAGCCGAAGAGAACAAAACACAGAAAAGCGCAGAAAGGACGGATCAG
>NZ_DAOMOZ010000296.1:0-956 GCF_035444585.1 Agriterribacter sp. | reverse complement strand
TTTGGTTCATTTGCCCTAAAAGCTCTGGAACCCATATGGCTCAACAACCGCCAGATTGAATCTGCCCGTCAGGCTATGACACGTGCCATGAAGCGTGAAGGGAATGTATGGATCCGTGTTTTTCCCGACAAGCCCATTACACGCAAACCGGCAGAAGTGAGGATGGGTAAAGGTAAGGGTAACCCTGAGTTTTGGGCAGCCGTGGTGGAGCCGGGCCGTATTCTGTTTGAAGCCGACGGCGTTCCGCTTCAGGTAGCAAAAGATGCAATGCAATTGGCTGCCGCCAAATTGCCGATCAAAACCCAGTTTATTGTTCGTCGTGACTATACGGGGTAATAAGGTCAGCAGCTAAAGTTTTAAATATTCAAACCGAATAGTAATGTCAAAGAAAACTGATTTTGTAAATAGCCTGAAAACGATGAGTGAAGCAGATTTGAAGGCGCGTATCAGCGAAGACGAGATCCGCCTGAAGAAATTAAAATTCGCTCACGCTACTTCTCCGCTGGAGAATCCGATGACCATACAATCGGTTCGGAGGGATATAGCAAGGCTGAAAACCGAATTAAAGAACAAAGCTAAAGCTCAATAAGATGGCTGAAAGAAATTTGCGCAAAACAAAGATCGGGGTGGTAACCAGCAACAGGATGGAAAAGACTGTTACGGTTGAAATTGAAAGAAAGGTAAAACACCCTATCTATGGAAAGTTCGTAAAGAAAACGACCAAGTTCCATGCTCACGACGAAAAAAATGAGTGTGGCATAGGTGATCTTGTTAAGATAATGGAAGCCCGCCCGCTGAGCAAAACAAAGCACTGGCGCCTGGTGGAAGTGGTGGAAAAAGCGAAATAATAAATTTCTGATTTGAGATTTGATGATTTGAGATTGGCGGTCCACGACTTTCTCAGGTTCAATTTCAAATTTCAAATATCAAATTTCAAATAACTAAAAAGATGATTC
>NZ_DAOMOZ010000295.1:0-4826 GCF_035444585.1 Agriterribacter sp. | reverse complement strand
TAGAAAGCGTATGGCGGATTTGTTTGGACCAGGGTTCGACTCCCTGCAGCTCCACCAGCAGAAATGGCGTGTAAGCTCCGCGTTTGCACGCCATTTCTTGTTTCCTCATTTCTGTGGTGCTAAGCCCTTATTCAATGCTCAGATCGGCTATGGGTATAATTGCCAGCTCGGCAGAATTGTTATTCCACGACGCCCTGCCTTGCTGACCGGCGCGACCAACATCTCCGCCATTGTTGGAATATACCACCCATAAATGCTTTTTGTATTCTACGGCATACGGGTAGGCAAGGGCAACATTAACGTTCGACTCAACGGATGGATCCGAAACGGCAGATCTCCGTATACAGAATATTTTACTGAACCGGTCTTCATTTGGTTTGCTAACGGCGATGGTTAGCGGCGACCTCCTGTTCCCGATATCGGAAGCAGAGGAACCGATCAAATAACGCTGACCGTTTGAAAGTATACCGGCATATGGTTTGGAAGCAGCCATCGGCATATTGGACGGCTGCAGCTCACTCCAGGTATTGCCAAAATCGTGGCTTACCGAAACCCAGGCCAATGGATGTAAAGCATGGAACTTTGGGGTGTTGGCCCCCGACCGGGCTACCAGCAATATATCGGCTCCGTTCACTATTATGGACGATTCACCCCACACTTTATACGACACGGGTATTTGCTTCACTTCCCAATTCATAAATGTATCATCGCTGCATATAGCAACCGCCGGTGGTGTATTGTTGTCTGTTATTGCAGCACCCGCCATGATCCAGTGCCCGTTATCCATAAGAACAGGTTCCTGTAACGGCCAAAACCCCGACCGGGCAACAACGCCCTTAAAAATCCATTTGCTATCCTGCTCATTCCAAATAAATGCACGGGTGTGTACATCCTCCATTATGCGCGTAAAAGCACCGTTAAACGACCATAGGGTATCCCGGTGGTTAAGGAATACGCCATGGCTGGTGGCGAGGTCTCCGGGTGGATTGTCTATAGGGATCAACCCGCTCCAGCTTTTACCATTGTTAAAGCTGATCATGGAATTGGCTTCTTCGCTTCCCGTATTTTCGGGCCCTTTATTATGCCCGAACGATACCATCCATTTCCCTTTATCATTTACAATGGCAACTCCGTGCAGGAAACGATAGTCGTCTGTGGCAGGTTCATATTTTTTTATGGACTTAAATACCACGTTTTTCAACAGGGGTATATCATTTGCTGCGGGGAAAGTATTGTGTGACCACAGTTCAAACAATTGCCTGTTCTCCTGCGGATATACCTGGTACAGGAAAAAGATGCAGCAAAAAAAAATACCCGCTAACAGGTGTGCTGCTTTGCTGTGAGCCGTAAATGGTACTGATTTTAATGCCGCCATGAAAATGCAGTTTTTGTTCTTCATGAAATCAGGACTGTTTTGTTCTTGCCTGCCCCGGAGTGATGCCGTATTGCTGCAGGAACATTTTGTTGAAATAGGAAGGACTGCTGAAGCCTACTTTATACCCGATTTCAGCAACAGAGCCTGCATGCTGTTTGATCATATCCATTGCTTTGGTTAACCGGTACGACCTGATAAATTCCGTGGCAGACTGGTTGGTTAACGCCTGCAGTTTTCTGTGCAGTTGCGACCGGCTCATACCAACTTCCGTTGCCAGGTCAACAACTGTAAAGCTTTCGTCAGCTATCCTTTCCTCTGCCACGAGCATCACTTTTTGCAGGAAAGCCTCTTCAATGGAAGGAACAGTAACATCAAGGGGTTTCAAAACAAGTTCTTTGCTGTATTTTTCTCTCAGCGCCTTCCGGCTGCTGATCAGGTTAGCTACCCTCAGCAACAGCTCTTTCGGGGAAAACGGCTTGGTTAGGTATTCGTCCGCTTTTTGCTGCAGCCCATGCAACTTATCTTCAAATGAAACTTTAGCAGTTAATAATATCAGGGGGATATGACTTGTTCGCTCATCCTGCTTTAAAGTGCTGCATACTTCATAGCCATCTTTCTCCGGCATCATTACGTCACTTATGACCAGGTCGGGTATTGTTTCGATCGCCTTCAGTATTCCTTCTGCTCCGTTTGCTGCCTCAACAATGTGATATTCATTTTGCAAAACATCTTTTATATACAACATCACATCTGCATTGTCTTCAATGACCAATACAATTGTTTTTCTTACTTCCGGCTCTTCCCAATTTTCGGCCGGCAACGGATTGAACATGCTTACGGGTACTTCATCGCCTTTCTTGCCTGCCCCGGGGGATTGTTGTACCGTATAATCTTCCGGCAATGGCAGCAGCACTGTTACCTCAGCACCTTCGTTGGGTTTGCTGACAATGTTTATACTGCCTTTATGCAGCTTAACCAGCTCTTTTACCAGTGCCAGCCCGATACCACTTCCTCCCTGCTGTGCTTTTTGCCGGTCATTGCTCTGGTAAAACCGGTCAAATACATGCGGGATATCTTTTTCATTTATCCCCATACCCGTGTCCTGTATACGAATACCGCAATATGGTGTATTGCCTTTTTCAACCATGTCAACTGTTACGGTTATGGACCCGCCCCTGGGAGTGAACTTAAATGCGTTGGAGAGCAGGTTGATGATAACGGTTTCTATTTTTTCCTTGTCAACATCCATCGTCAGGCCGGGCATCGGAGTTTCTACCTGCAGGTTTATTTGCCTATCGTCTGCCATGGAAGAAAAGTTCATTACAGTGCCCCGTATCAGGGGAATGATATTCAGCCGGGTAAGAGAAATCTCCGGTTTGTCTGATTCCAGTTTAGACAGATAGAGCAACTGATCTATCTGACCGAGCAATCGTTGCGCATTGCGTTCCATGGTATTCAACTGCCTGATCATTTTCGGGTCGGTTGTTAAGGAAAGCAGGGATTGAACCGGTCCCAATATGAGGGTTAGCGGCGTTCGGAACTCGTGTGATATATTGGAGAAGAAAGTGGTTTTCATTTTATCAACTTCCTTTCCTTTTTCATACAGCAGCCGGTTCTTTTTGCTGTTAAGGCGCTGCCGGTTATACAATAACAGCAATATAACGGCTATGAGCACTCCGGATGCCAGGTAAGCGTTCCTCCTGAAAGCAGCGGAGGCTTTTTCTTTTGTGAGCAATGCGATGGTCTGCTCTTTCTTCTCCGATTCATACTGTACTTTCAGATTGTTCAGCAGCGCTGCTTTTTTTACATTCAGTAAACTGTCTTTAAAAACAGTATGTTGCTTCAACGCATGATAAGCGTTTGGATAGTTTCCGAGCTTTTCATAGGAATCTCCGAGAAACTGCCATGCATAAACTAACTGTCCGAGGTTTTGTTCCTTTTCTGAAGCATCAACAGCCTCCAGGGCGTGCTTTTTTGCAGCTTCGGGCTTATTTATGGCCAGGTAAGTTTCTGCCAGATCATTCAGAATGTGGGAACTGTTGATATTGTATTTTTCTGCTGTTGATAAGGAGGAGATCAGGTACACAAGCGAACTGTCGGGTTTGCCGCTTTGCCGCAATGTTGAACCAATATTATTCAGCAACCATACTTCATCTCCCTTGTTGCCTAGTTGACGTACAATATCCAATGCCTGCCGGTATTTGTTCAGCGCGTTGCTGTAGTTCCCTTTTTTTTGAAAAGCTACCCCAATGTTCAGCAGGCTGATTGAAATTCCTTCGCTGTCATTGTTGGCGCTGTCAATTGCCAAAGCCCGGGTGAAATGTACGAGTGCATCATCAAAATGTTCTGTCAGCAAATACACATTGCCCACATTGGTAAGCGCTACTGCCAGTCCTGCCTGGTCGTTTAATGCTTCCTTTATACGCAAAGCGCGTAATCCATAGCTGAGCGCCTGCGCATAGTTGCCAAGCGTTTGGTATATCCTGTTGTAGGAATTGTAACAGTTGGCAACATTCTTTTTCCTGCCGATCCGGTCAAAAATAGCCATAGCGTCTTCCAGCGTTTCGAGCGCTGTTGATAAATTATTGCTGAGTTCGTATGAGCGGCTTTGGTTATACAAACCTGTGGCTTCCAGAAAGTGGTTGTTGCTACGGCGCGACAGATCCAGTCCCTGTTGAAAAACCATACCTGCCGAATCGTATTCGAGCCGGTCTAAATAGCCGTAACCCCGGTCATACAATTTAATTATTCTCGTAGAATCCGCCGCGAATGCCTGTAAACTGCATACAAACAGCGCAGGAATGATATAAACGAAGCGGTGGAAATGCATTAGGCCGGGTTGTCTGTAAAATGAAGAATCGGGATGCTTTCAAATTTAATAAAAACCGGCTCAACCGCGGTAGTATTATTAGGGCCCAAAGACACTAATGACTGATCTTCAGGTTTTATCTTTTACCGGCAGGCAGGTTAGTGACCTGGTGGCAAGATCCTACTTTTGATACCGTTTCTCCAACACTTTTTGTACGAAACATGTATGTTATTGGCAACCAGCCTTTAGAAACTCCTGTACTCACCCTCCAGGTATTTATTTGCTTCTTCTTCTTTGAAGCGTGCATTTTTCCCGTCCCAGTTAAGTGTTTGCCCGGGGAACCTGGCAGCTACCACACCTAATAAAATTACTTCCGTTAATTTGGCTGCATAAGAAAATGGCGCACTGCATTCGGCTTTTCCCAGGCAGGCATCCACAAATTCGTGGTAATGCTTTTGTCCTTCAATATCGTAGCTGGTAACGGGCTTCCCGGCTTTGCCTTTGGGGTCGTATTTCTTTATATCAATGGCTTCATACTTATTGTTAACAATCAACCGGGGCAGCTCCATAAAATGAGGCAGCAGCAGGCGTTTCCCGTTTTCGCCAATGAACATGGCGCCCTGGTCGGGTAATTTTTGTCCA
>NZ_DAOMOZ010000294.1:0-4848 GCF_035444585.1 Agriterribacter sp. | reverse complement strand
GTTGGGATCGGGAACAGCCTGCGGTAGGTATCGGTGTTGGTTTTAAAACCATATATATTTTCATACTTTCCAAATCTTATCATATCGTTCCTGTGCAAACACTCCCAGGCAAATTCACGGCACCTTTCTTCGTAAAGATCTTCCAGGTCAACAGAGGTCCAGTCTGCAGATGTGGTTCTGTTGGAACGTACCATATTTACAAGCGTCAATGCTGTTTGTCCTGAAGTGGCCGTGCCGCCACGAAGGATTGCTTCCGCTTTCATCAATAAAATATCGGCATAGCGGAATACAGGCACATCGTTGTCCTGGTTTCTCGTGGTTGAGCCGGCATCAGGATGAAACTTAATGTTCCTGGTGCCCTGGTTCCAGGCTATTTCATCATTACCGCAATCAAACAATGTTGGGTTTTGTCTTAACTGTATTGAAGTGTCTATGTTTAAGTGATAAATATAGGTGTTGCCCCCGTCTGCCCCGGTATAAAACTGGTTATACCCCAGGTTGGTTGTTTTTACCATAATAGGATTACCATTATCCCAGTACTGCGGCCCATAAAGCCATTGTTTCAGCCTGATATCATTTTCATCAGACAAGAAATAGTTCAAGAAGCTTGACAGCGTAGCTCTTGGCCCGCTGGGCTTACTGTTTACAAGCCCGTTGCCTGTGGTTTGATTGATAACAGGGTCAACATTTGTTCCCGCTGTTGAGCCGGAGTATCCGTATTTCATCCCCAGGTTCCTGTTTAAATCGTAACGCCCGTAAAACATATACCCGGCTGAGGTTGAGGGATCGTAAGGAATAGCAAAAATAAATTCCGACTGATTCGTTGGGCCATTGTCGGGGCGGAACATTTGCAGGTAGCTGTTCCTTGGCTGGATGGCGTATTTACCGGAACTGATAACGGCATCGCATGCGGCAATACACTCATCATTTTTAGCGCTGCCTGTATATACTTCTGCATTAAGATACAATTTAGCCAGGAGCGCATTCGCAAAATGCCGGGTGGGTTTGCCATAAGTAGAGGCATCCACTTCTTCCTTTAAATACGGTAAT
Organism: Agriterribacter sp.; assembly: GCF_035444585.1. Classification (GTDB taxonomy): domain Bacteria; phylum Bacteroidota; class Bacteroidia; order Chitinophagales; family Chitinophagaceae; genus Agriterribacter. The sequence goes on along the minus strand of NZ_DAOMOZ010000294.1, from coordinate 3,798 downwards.
GCGGCTTTAAGCTCAGATTCCACGAAATTAAACACATCCTGGCGGCTTGCTCTTGCCTGGAGTCCGGGACTTGGATATGCCGTATCCAAAGGCACGCCTCCGTATAGATCCATCAGTTCCCAGTAAGCATAAGCCCTCACCGTTTTTACCTCTGCTATACTTGTATTTTTTGCATCGCCTTCAGGCGCATTGGCTAAAATATACAGGGTTTGGTTACAGGTACCTACCAGTCCGGTAACATCATTCCAGGCTGTATTTACCCAGTTATGATCCGGGGTCCAGGAATGCCTGTGTAATGCCTCATAGCTGGCACCATCGTACCAGTTACCGCCATAAGCCGGCAATATGGCTTCATCTGTGGAACATTCGGATATAAAAAAATAAGTGAGCGCAAAATGTCCTCTTAAGCTGGTGTATACAGGTCCTATAAGCGCCTGGAACTGCTCTTCCGTTTGCGGGAAAACATCCTCTGTATACAATGACTTTGGCGTTACATCTATTTTATGACAGGCGCTCAACGCCACGGTAAATAAAGCAGGGATTATATATTTTATAAGCTTTTTCATTCTTGATCTTTTTGATAAATTAAAATTCATTGGTTTTATCAGAAACCTACATTCACACCCAATACAATAGTGCGGGTCTTGGGATAAAAGTTATTTCCTTCCACACCCAAACCTACACCGCCCTGGTTAATTTCAGGATCAATACCGGTGTATTTGGTAATAACAAAAATGTTGTTAGATGTCAGATAAAACCTGAGATGGCTAACATAGCCTTCTTTCTTCACCGGCACACGATAGCTGAGGGTGGCATTGTCTAACCTTACGTAAGAGCCATTTTCAATATACCGGGTAGAATACGCGTTGTTTTTCGCGTCTGTCATCAAATCATCTGCAGCATGAATGCTGATATTATTTACGGCAGCATTTACCGTGTAAGAAAGATCGGCCCTGCTTACATTAAATATCCTGCCGCCGAATGCGCCCCTGAAAAAGAAGTTAAGATCAAAGTTTTTATAGCTTATGGTATTGTTCCACCCCAGCAATAATTTAGGGTACGGACTGCCGGCATAAATGTAATCTGTGCCGATGGCAGGCGAAGTGGTTAAGGTTTTATCCTGCGCCAGGAACTGCGAGTTGCCGTCTGTATCTTTTCCCTGGTAATTGAGTGTAAAGAACTCGCCAATGGAATGACCTACTTTAAGGATCTGCAGGGTACTGTTGGTTTGACCGGCGCCATCAGGCTGGGTATAACGGATAGAATCCGAATTTACCCCGTATTTGGCAGGTCCGTTCATATCTAAGATCAGGTTTTTATTGGCAGCAAAGTTTACGGCAGTATTCCATGAAAAATTTTTAGACTTTACAGGAGTTGCCGCTAAACTAAGCTCAACACCACGGTTGCGTACCTTTCCGCCATTACCCCACACAAATCCGCCCGGCACTATAGTGCTGCTTACCGTGTAGGCAAAGATCATGTTGAACTAAACCTACGGAAGCCTTCCGCACTATCCGTAAGTTTGTATTTCATCAAAACATTAAAATTATGACAACGAAAAAAAATCGCCGGAAGAACTGAGATGGAATAAGTACCTCAATCGTGCCTGCCGTGAAGTTACAGGATTTACAGAACTGCTTCAACGCTTTGAGCGTAATATTTCTATCCTGGGTCGGGCGCCCCGCACTTTTGATAATTACAGTCGTCATGTAGCAGCTATAGCGCTGCATTTTCAGTGCCTTCCTACGGAGCTGGATCCCGAACAGGTGAAAGATTATCTTTATGAACTGCAGCAACGCAGCAAGACACCCTCCCAAACATATTTTAAACATACCGTTTACGGACTCCGGTTCCTGTTGAAGACAGAAGGGTTAGCTTATGACCATCTTCACCTTCCGGCTATTAAAAGAGATAAGCAGTTGCCTGTTATCCTAAGCCGCGAAGAAATATGGCGGATGCTGCAAACCGCTACATTACTCAAGCATAAAATTTTGATTGGTTTATTGTATGGTTGCGGCCTGCGTTGTATGGAAGTACGCAATCTCCGGTTGAAAGACCTTGATTTTGACCGAAATCTGGTACATATTGTTCAAAGCAAAGGCAACAAAGACCGTTACGTTCCTTTATCAGCCCACCTGGTACGTGGCATCAAAAAATACATATCCGCAGAGCACCCTGCCGATTGGTTGTTTAACGGTCAGCCCAATGGTCGCGGTGGGGGCGACTTTGACAGTCGCTACAGCCAGCGCGGCGTGCAGTGGGTTGTGACCAATATAGCCCGGCAGTCCGGTATCATCAAAGAAGTGCATACCCACATGCTCCGTCATAGTTATGCCACCCATTTGCTGGAAGACGGCGTTAATATCATCAGTGTTCAGAAGCTGCTGGGTCATGCCAATATAGAGAATACCATGGTTTACCTGCATGTGTGTCAGACACCGGATCAACTGTCTCACAGCCCGTTGGATAAAGTGTTTGCTTTATGCAGCCGCGCCGGGAAGTAGCCGATGTATTACGTCACGCTGATATTACGCCTTCGTCCTTTACGGTTCATCAGCAAAAAACTTTACGAGCTATAGAGCAATGCCGTACATCGGCACTGGGCGGTCATGTGGATGTATGTACCGACTGTGGCGTAATACATATCAGCTATAACAGTTGCCGCAACCGTCACTGCCCTAAATGCCAGGGACATAAGCGGGAGGAGTGGATACAAAAGCGGGAGCAGGAACTGTTGCCCTGCACCTACTATCATGTAGTGTTCACGCTTCCCTGTGAGCTGAACCCCCTTGCTTTGCATCAGCCCAAACTGATGTATGATGCATTGTTCAGTGCAGCATGGCAAACCATCCATCAGTTTGGAAAGCAGCAGGGTATACAAATGGGGATGATAGCCGTGTTGCACACCTGGGGTCAAAACCTGAGCCTGCACCCACACCTGCATTGTATAGTGCCCGGCGGTGGCATAGATCAAAAAGGCAGGTGGCAAAAACAGTTGCGCAGTAACAAATACCTGTTCCCGGTAAAAGCATTGAGCAAAGTGTTCAGGGCAAAATATATACATCAGTTAAGAGCGTCTGGCATAAAAGACCAGGCACTTATAGACAGCTTATTTACAAAAGACTGGGTGGTGTATGCCAAGCGTCCATTTGGCGGACCAAACCAGGTTATTGAATACTTAGGCAGGTACACCCATAAAGTAGCCATCAGCAATCACCGTATACAGAAAGTAACCCCAACAGATGTAACCTTTGGTTATAAGGACTACCGTAATGGCAGCTGTCGAAGGCAGATGACCTTAAGTAATGCCGAATTTACAAGGCGGTTTTCCCAACATATACTCCCGCAAAGATTTGTGCGTATACGGCATTACGGCATACTAAGCAGCGCCTGGAAGCGGGGCAAACTACAGCAGTTGCAACAAGAGTTGAAAATCACTGTTAAGCCTCTGCTGGTAGCTAAAACACAGTTGTATCGCTGTCCCTGTTGCAAAACCGGTATGCTGGTTACTATAGAAGTTTTTGGCAAGCGTGGTCCCCCAGAACATTATTTAACTGAAAAACAACCTGTTCCTGTAAGTTAAGTTTTACGGGTAAGGGGTTTTATGTGCCGGTACGAAAAAAATTGACAAACACCGTCCCTGAACTGCCTCAACTCAAAAGCAGACCCCTTCCGGGTCTGCAAAATACCTCCAAATCAAAAACGACATCTCCATAGTGCAAGAGCGGCAACCGTAGGTTCCGTTCAACATCGCTTTCATTCCTCGTCCTGCGGACGAAACGAAAGCTTAGTTATTAG
>NZ_DAOMOZ010000293.1:0-4983 GCF_035444585.1 Agriterribacter sp. | reverse complement strand
TGATACCTATACGGTTACTGTAACCCGCAACGGCTGCAGTGACTCAGACGATAAGGTCATTACGGTAACCACGCCGCCAACGGTAGACCTGGGACCTGCCGCAGCTATCTGTGCAGGCAACAGCATTACCCTTGATGCAGGTGATCATGGTGCAGGTACTACTTATAACTGGAGCACAGGTGAAACTACCAGAACTATTGATGTTACTACTGCTGATACTTATACGGTTACTGTAACCCGCAATGGTTGCAGTGCATCGGATTCCAAAGCCATCACGGTAACAACTTCGGGACTGGTTGTGGATTTAGGTACTGATATAGAAAGATGCGCCGTTGGCCTGCCAACAACCTTAGATGCCGGCATAACAGGCGCCACGTATAAATGGGGCAGCGATCCGTTCGTGCCTACCGTAACCAATAAAACCACAAAAACGGTACAAACATTGATGGCGGGAAAGTTTTGGGTAGAAGTTACAAAAGACGGATGCTCAGCAACCGACACTATTATTGTTACCAATAAGCCAATGGCTGAACCCCAATTCAGCTATACACAAACCGGGTCATGCAGCCCGATTGATGTAAGCTTTACAGATGCTACCACTTCATGCAGCAGCATCAGTAATTATGAGTGGGATTTTGGTGATGGCAGTGCCGTTTTAACAGGCAGCCCCGATCCGGCTGTTATGAACCCAACGCACAGTTATGCACAGCCCGGCGTTTACCGTGTAATTTTAAAAGTAACCGTTAGCGGAGAGGATAAAACATATGAAGAAGATATCATTGTAAGCGGAACGGGTATACCGGTTAACCTGGGCAATGATACCACCATATGTGCAGGCAGCAGCATTACGCTTGATGCGGGAGATCACCCGGGCGCCACCTATGAATGGGCTCCGGGCGGAGAAGCCACAAGAAGCATTACCGTAAATACAAGCGATACCTATATTGTTACCGTAGCCAAAGACGGCTGTAAGTCAATAGATGCCATTAACGTAACAGTGGCTCCTGAGCTTACAGTTGACCTGGGCAACGATACCACCATATGCGCAGGAAACAGTGTTGTTCTGGATGCAGGCAACCCCGGTGCCGCCTATTTGTGGAGCACAGGTGAGACCACAAGAACCATTGTTGCAGACCATGCCGATACCTACTCGGTTACGGTAAATAACGGAAACTGCATTGGCACAGGGTCCATAAAAGTGGATATAAGCTCAACCCTCCCGGTTTCGTTGGGAGATGATGCCACCATTTGCACAGGAAGCAGCATTACGCTCGATGCGGGCTACCCTGGTGCCGTGTATACGTGGAGCACAAGCGCTGCTTCACAATCCATTATAGTGAATATGGCCGGCGTATACAGCGTTACCGTAAACCACAATGGCTGCGTGGGTGAAGACGAAATTGAGATTTCATTAACGGATCCGCCATCTGCTGTGAATTTAGGTAATGATACCACCATCTGTTTTGGCAATAGTGTACAGCTTGATGCAGGTAATCCCGGCGCACAATATCTCTGGAACACCGGGGCCACTACACAAACGCTGTATGCAATGTCGTCCGGCCTCTACAGTGTGGAAGTAACGGGTTGCGGCGGAACAGTATATGACGAAATATACCTGTCAATGGCCAATCTGCCTCTACCTGTTATTACGCAAAAAGAAAATGTGCTGATGAGTTCTGAAGCGGATACCTATCAATGGTATAAGGATGGGATATTGATTCCCGGAGCCATAGAAAAAGTGTACAAACCAAGGGGTTATGGCAAATACAAAGTGGCAGTTACAAGCACAGCTACAGGATGTACGGGCGAATCAAATCCTTATTTCTTTGTACCCGATGGTCGCATTTACATAGGCGATATAAGAGTTAAATTATCCCCGAATCCGGGCAATGGACTGGCAAAGCTGATCTTCTCCAAATTACCGCCAAAACCCATAAAGGTTACGGTATACGACAGGGTGGGAAGACGAATATTGTTTACGACGATGGTCAATACCGTGAATGATATTAACCTGGCAGCTTATGCGAAAGGAGAATATTTTGTAGAATGTATTTTAGACGGTAAAAGAATTATAATACCACTGGTAACACAGTAGAACCTTTCTGGAAGTTGATAGACAACCCCGCCATCCGGCGCAGCCAAAAGCTGCACGGATGGTTTTTTTTATTTATACACAAAAGCCTTTCTATGTTTATATTTTTTAGTACTTTTAAATAGTACTTACTATCCGATCCCATTGGCTTAAGAACAATTCATTTTATTTCTTCACTTTAAATTGTACGCCCATGGTTACCACAGACATCGCACAATTCTCAGAAGAATGTAATGCCTGGAGGGAGGCATTACGTTCACAGCGCGAAGAATTTACCCGCATGAAAAATGAACTGCAGCAGGCCGCGGCCCACATCACCAGCAAAGAAGCGCTTAAAGATGTTGAGCATTACGAAAACCAGTTCAACATTCAGCTTGCCAACATTCACGATCTCAAACAATCCATTAAATCCCACAACAGGATGCCGGTCTTTCAACCGGTGGCTGATAATGATGCACCTTCCGAAAATATGATCTCGGGTTACCAAAAATTGTCTGCCGAATACCAGCACCTCAGGCATACCCTGCATGAGATCAAAAATGATTTTCAAAAATTCCTGGTAAATTATACCTGACTGAACATCAGAACAAAGTATTGCTATAGCAGAAGAAGTTATCCTTTCTTTACTGCCATGAGTTTTTCATGTCGTTACATTAACTCCTTATCACATTTATTCATCTTAAAATATTATTGCCATGGCTGCCGAATTTGATACTTCCCATGTAAAGAACGTTGTTCTTCTCGGGCATGCCGGCTCAGGTAAAACAACGCTTGCCGAATGTTTTCTTTTTGAAGCGGGCTTAATCTCCCGGCGTGGAACGATTACCGAAAAAAATACGGTGGGCGATTACCATGAGCTGGAACAGGAAAGAGGCAATTCCATCTTTTCCAAATTGATGCATACCAAATGGCGGGGGTATAAGATCAATATCATTGACACGCCCGGCTATGATGATTTTGTGGGTGAAGTACTCTCCGCACTTCGCGTATCCGATACCGGTATCATGCTATTGAACGCGGCTATGGGAGTAGAGGTGGGCACAGACGTGATATGGCAATATACAGAAGAATTTAAAACACCGATGATTTTTGCTGTAAATCATCTCGACAATGAAAAGGCAGATTTTGACAACACGGTAAGAGAAGCAAAAAATCACTTTGGCAATAATGTAACAGTAATCCAGTATCCGCTGCAGCAGGGCGAAGGATTTCATGCCATTGTAGATGTGCTGCGCATGACGATGTATAAATTTAAAGATGCAGGCGGTAAGCCGGAAAAGTTGCCCATTCCGGCCGAAGAAAAAGAAAGGGCCGATATGCTGCACAAGGAACTGATAGAAGCCGTTGCGGGAAATGACGAAACACTGATGGAAAAATATTTTGAAAAAGGCGAACTGGATGAAGATGAGATCAGGAGTGGTATGAAAAAAGCCATGATCAACCACGACCTTTTTCCGCTGTTTTGCCTTTCGGCAGAGCGCAATATGGGAAGCGGGCGCCTGATGGGCTTTATAGACAATGTTTGCCCCGGCGCCAATGAAATGCCGCCGCAGGTTTCCGTAAAAGGCGAAGATATTGCCTGTGACGCTGCCAAACCGGTTTGTGCTTTTGTTTATAAAGCCATATCGGAGCCGCATGTGGGGGAGCTGTCTTTTATGAAAGTATTTTCCGGCACGCTTAAAGCCGGCACGGATCTTATTAATGAAACCACAGGCGTATCTGAAAAGCTGAACCAGTTGTTTGTCATGGAAGGCAACAAAAGGGTCGGCGTTGGTGAGCTGAGTGCCGGCGATATAGGAGCTACGTTAAAATTAAAGAACACGCATGTTAACAATACATTGCACGAAAAAAACGTGAGCTATGAATTAAAGCCCATAGTATTTCCTGCGCCCAATATGAGCATTGCCATCAGCACGGTAAAAAAAGGAGAGGAAGAAAAGCTATCGGCCGCCCTTCACCAACTGAGAGAAGAAGATCCAACCCTTATCGTTAAAGTTTCGTCCGAACTAAAGCAAACGATCATTTACTGCCAGGGCGATATGCACCTGGCCGTTATTAAATGGAAACTGCAGCACCAGCATAAAGTGGACGTTGTTTTTGAAGAACCTAAAATCCCTTACCGCGAAACCATCAGAACGGCGGCAGAAGCTGTGTACCGCCATAAAAAACAATCCGGCGGTGCAGGACAGTTTGGAGAAGTGCATATGCGGATAGAGCCCTGGTACGAAGGCATGCCCGAACCTGCGGGGCTGAACGTTAGGGGAAGGGATATCCAGGAGCTGCCCTGGGGGGGCAAGCTGGTTTTTTACAATTGCATTGTAGGAGGCGCTATTGACCAGCGCTTTTTGCCTTCTATACTTAAAGGAGTAATGGAAAAAATGCAGGAAGGCCCATTAACAGGCTCTTATGTAAGGGACATAAGGGTTTCGGTATTCGATGGCAGGATGCACCCGGTTGACAGCAACGATATTTCTTTTAAAATAGCCGGACTTATGGCATTTAAGAACGCCTTTCAATTGGCGGCACCGCAATTGCTGGAGCCTATTTACCAGGTAGAAGTGCTATGCCCGGAAGACCTTACAGGCGCTGTTATGGGCGACCTGCAAACCAGACGGGCACTGGTAGAAGGCATTGATGCAGAAAGGAATTTTACCAGGATAATTGCCAAAGTTCCATTGGCCGAAATGAATGATTATTCCTCGTCGCTGCGTTCTATTACACAGGGCAGGGCTAAATTTAAAATGCTGTTTCATGAATATGCCGTAGTGCCCTTTGAAACACAACGTAAATTAACCGAACAGTACAATAAGGTAGCCGGGGAAGAAATGGTGGGATGATGGTATCCCATTGAGCAACCCCATGTTGCCATTAAATCGTAGAGTTGCGAGCTT
>NZ_DAOMOZ010000292.1:0-4986 GCF_035444585.1 Agriterribacter sp. | reverse complement strand
TTGTAAACCGTTACTGGCAAACCTATTTTGGAACAGGGCTTCAGAAAAATGCCGACAACTTCGGTAACCAGGGCGGCATGCCTTCTCATCCGGCATTGTTAGACTGGCTGGCTGTTCGTTTCAGGGAATCGGGCTGGAATGTAAGGGCAATGCAAAAGCTTATCGTATTATCTGCTACGTACAGGCAGTCGTCTTATACCTCACCTGAATTATTAAAGAAGGATCCGGAAAATATATTGCTGGCCCGTGGCCCTGCATTCAGGTTAACAGCCGAAATGGTACGCGATGCAGCTTTAACAGCAAGCGGACTCCTTTCTCCAGCCATTGGCGGCGCCAGCGTAAAGCCTTACCAGCCCGAAGGGGTATGGGCGGTGAACAGTGAAGTATATCACCGGGATACGGGATCCGCTTTGTACAGGAGAAGTTTGTATACTTTCTGGAGGCGCACCAATCCGCCACCGTCTATGAGCACTTTTGACGCACCCATGCGGAGCAGTTGTACTGTGCAACGGCAAAAAACAAGTACCCCGCTCCAGGTATTGGTTTTATTGAACGATCCGCAGTTTGTTGAAGCGGCAAAAGTGCTGGCCGAACATGCACTGGCAAACGACAATACTGTTGACGGCAGGATACTGTATTGTTACCGGGCATTAACTGCACGAACGCCTTCAGCAAAAGAAAAAGATATTCTCGGAAATTTATATGCGGCAGAATATGAAAAGTTTAAAAAGCAGCCTGCCAAAATGAGCGGGTGGCTCACGGCAGGCGAATATAAAATAAAACCGGGGAAAGATTTGCAGGCATTGGCTGCAGCCACTGTGGTAGCAAGCACCATTATGAACTCTGATGCATTTATAACCAAAAGATAACCGTTTGCCGTAAACGAAATAATATGAACAAGGAAATTGAACAGCTTATAGCCAGTCATCTCAACCGGCGGTCTTTTTTGTTAAAGGCGTCATTGGGATTGGGCTCGGTGGCCCTGGGTTCACTTCTGGCAGGGCAGGATGTTTTATCGCCCAAAGCAAAAGCTATTGTGGATGCCGGCGGTATAACCGGCATGCCCGATATACCTGCAAGAACCAAAAGGGTGGTATATCTTTTTCAGAGTGGTGGCCCGTCTCAATTTGAAACATTCGATTACAAGCCTCTGCTTGAAAAAATGCACGGGCAGGATCTACCCGATTCCGTTAGAAAAGGACAAAGGCTTACCGGGATGAGTGCGCAGCAATCTGCATTACCGCTGGTAGGCTCCTCCTTTCAATTTGCGCAGCGCGGGCAAAGTGGCGCATGGGTAAGCGAGCTCATGCCTTATACCGGGGCGGTGGCAGATGATCTGTGCTTCATTAAATCCATGTATACCGAACAGATCAACCACGATCCGGCCTTAACTTTCATGCAAACGGGTAACCAGCTGGCCGGCCGTCCCAGCATAGGATCGTGGGTGCATTACGGACTGGGGTCCGATAATGATAACCTGCCCGCTTTTATTGTGCTGGTTTCAAACAATGCGCCAAAAGACCAGCCGTTGTATGCCCGGCTTTGGGGCAATGGTTTTCTTCCTTCCAAATACCAGGGCGTGCAGTTCCGTTCCGGGGCCGATCCTGTGCTTTATCTCAATAATCCCAAAGGATATGAGGCTGCCGACCGCCGGGAAATGCTGGATGCATTGAATGCATTGAACCAGTCGCAACTGGAAGCCTTCGGCGATCCCGAAATTGGCAACCGCGTAGCACAATACGAGATGGCATTTCGCATGCAGGCTTCCATACCTGAAATAACAGATATGAGTGATGAGCCGGATTGGGTGTTCGACCTGTATGGCCCCGACGCGCGTACGCCCGGCACCTATGCTGCCAATTGTTTGCTGGCAAGAAGGCTGCTGGAAAAGAACGTAAAATTTGTTCAGTTGTATCACCAGGGCTGGGATAATCATGGCAACCTGCCTTCTGCGCTTACCCAGCAGTGTAAGGCTACCGACCAGGCATCTGCAGCATTGGTAAAGGACTTGAAACAAAGAGGTTTATTGGATGATACACTGGTGATATGGGGAGGAGAATTTGGCCGCACCAATTATTCGCAGGGAAAACTAACCAAAGACAATTATGGCCGCGATCACCATCCCCGCTGCTTTACCATGTGGATGGCAGGCGGCGGAGTACAGCCTGGACTGACTTTCGGTGAAACCGACGACTTTGGATATAATATTGTAAAAAATCCTGTACATGTGCATGATTTCCAGGCTACGCTATTGTATTTGATGGGCGTAGACCATGAGAAGCTTACATTTGAAGCTGAAGGAAGAAGATACAGGCTTACGGATGTAGAAGGCAAAATTATAAAAGCGATCATTGCATAATCTTTTAATTGTTCCTATATGGCAGATCATAAAAATTATCCCCGGAGAAAATTCATTAAAAAGACCACACTGCTTGCCGGTGCAACTATTGCAGGATTTAACATTATTGGCAAAGCCGGCCCGGCTAATGATAATATTGTTGGTCATGGAAATTTCAGGTACCGGGTAAACAAAGCATGGGGAAATCTTGATCCTGCAAAAACACCGGTGCTGGATTGCCACGAAATGGTAAACGATTCAAAAGGACGCCTGCTGATGATCACAGATGAAGTAAAGAACAATATCATCATTTACGATCGGTCGGGTAAGCTGCTTGATACCTGGGGCACCCGATATCCCGGCGGACACGGACTTACTTTATCTGCCGAAGGCGGAGAAGATTTTCTTTTTATTACCGACTGCGGATATTTTTTGGGAAAGGATAATAAATGGCAGTCCCAGTCGGGCAGCGTATTTAAAACCACGGCAGATGGCAGGCTTGTATTTGCATTGGGTCACCCGGCTACCATTGGCATATATAAAAAAGATGAGCCTTTTAAACCTACGGAAACCGCTGTTGCGCCCAATGGTGATTTTTATGTGGCGGATGGTTACGGGTCGGACTATATCATTCAATACGATCACAACGGGAGATACATCAGGCATTTCGGCGGACATCACAACAGCAATCCGGATCACAACCTGAACAATGCACACGGCGTGGCCGTAGATCTGCGTGATCCCTCGTCGCCGAAGCTGATCTGTACCTCACGCAACGACAATGCTTTTAAATTTTTTACGTTAGATGGCCGCTATCTCGAAACGGTTAAATTGCCGGGAGCCTATGTGTGCCGCCCCGTACTGGATGGAGAAAATATTTATGCCGGTGTTTGCTGGTCTAATTTCAGGGATACCGGAAAAATGGACGGCGGAAAATCAGGATTTGTTACCATACTGGATAAAAACAATAAGGTAGTTTCCAATCCCGGCGGAACACAGCCCGAGTATAAAAACGGCGTGCTGCAGCCCATGTTTGCAGACGGGAATATCTTTTATCATGGTCATGATGTTTGCGTGGATGCAGATAAGAACGTATACATATGTCAATGGAATGCCGAAAAGACCTACCCGGTTAAATTAGAGCGGATATAGAAATACTACTTTGAAAATGCGTACAGACTGGTCATTGTTTTTCGGCAGCTTCCATCCCCTCATCGTTCATATTCCTATTGGTATTTTATTGTTTGCGGCATTGCTGAATGGTATAGCAGCAGTTAAAAAAAATAAAACGCTGGAATTTTCCGCCGGTCTTGCCCTGCTGGTTGGATCGCTGGGCTCGGCCCTGGCAGCAGCGTCCGGCTATTTTCTTTCCGCCGGTGGTGGATATGATGCAGGCACATTGTTCTGGCATCAGTGGATTGGCATTGCTGTTGCCGCTGTGAGTTTTTGTGCATGGTGGATAAAAAGAAATCAGAAGAAAGATATTGTTTTTCTCAGAGCAAAGCTAAGCACGTGGCTGTTGTCTTTGTGTGTGTTATTGATCTTTGCGGGCGGTCACCTGGGCGGTACCCTTACGCACGGTGAAGGATACCTGACGGCGCACATGCCTTCTTTTCTCAAATCTCTTTTTCCTGCTAAGTCGCCTGTGCAACTGCAGAAGCTTCCCCCGCAACTCGATTCGGTACGGATCTATGCCAACATCATTCAACCGATCCTTCATGCCAAATGCGTAAGCTGTCATAATCCCAACAAGCAAAAAGGCGACCTTGCCTTACATTCAGCCGAAGGCATCATTAAGGGTGGCAAGAGCGGCAACACGCTTGTGCCGGGCGATATTGACAGGAGCGAGCTGATACACCGCATAACTTTAGACCCGGCCAATTCAAAATTTATGCCTGCCAACAACCAGCCGCCCCTTACTACCGTTGAATTGGGATTGATGAAATGGTGGGTAGCTTCGGGCGCCGATTTCAATAAAAATATTGCCGAAAGCAGGCTGGATGAAAAGACAAAATTTCTTTTTGGTTTTTATCTTGGCTTTGATGAAGAAAGTATTAAGGAAATTGTTTTGCCCGAAGTAGCTCCCGCCGATCCGGGTATTGTGCGGCAGCTAAAGGATCTGAAGTTGATCGTTCGGCCGCTGGCTACTCAAAGTAACCTGCTGGATGTTTCTTTTGTAATGGTTCAGAAAAGCAACGCTGAGCAAAAGAAAAAGATCTTACAAAAACTTTTGTCTGTAAAAGAGCAGGTATACCAGCTTGATGCAAGCAATTGTTCGCTTAACCATGAGGAAATGAAAATGATCGCCGGTCTTCCAAATCTTAATAAGCTGGAATTGCAGAAAAACAATCTTACGGATGAGATGGCAGCATCGCTGGGATCCCTGAAGCAGCTGGTTTCATTGAACATCGGACAAAATGCCATTACCGATAAAAGTATCGCTGTGTTTAAACAAATGACAGGTCTGCAAAAGGTCAATCTCTGGCAAACCCGGGTTACAGACGAAGCTGCAAAAAAGCTGCAGGACGGAGGGGTGGTGGTGGAGAGGTAGTGAGAAGTGAATTGTGAATAGTGAGTAGTGAATAGTGAGTAGTGAATAGTGAGTAGTGAATAGTGAAATGACACATATAAAAGAACCAAATCACAAA
>NZ_DAOMOZ010000291.1:0-5026 GCF_035444585.1 Agriterribacter sp. | reverse complement strand
GCTTGATCTTTTTGAATAATTTAAAAAAAATGTCAACCTATTTTAGGCACGCACACGTCTCACGTTTCACGTTTCACAATTCACAACTCACAACTCACTATTCACAACTCACAATTCACAATTCACAATAAAAACAATTTTTATGTCTACCAACAGTGTAACACTACACCGTGTATTAACAGCGGCTCCTGAAAAAGTGTTCCGTGCTTTTTCCGATCCGCAGGCTTATGCAACATGGCTTCCTCCTTACGGCTTTGTGGCCGTAGTACACCAAATGGATTTTAAGGAAGGAGGTGATTACAAAATGTCATTTATCAATTTCTCCACCAACAAAGCGCAGTCTTTCGGGGGAAAATTTGTTGAGATCAAACCCAATGCGTTTATCAAAATTACAGATCAGTTTGACGACCCCAACCTGCCCGGGGAAATGATCACATCGGTGTGGCTTAAGAAGGTTTCCTGCGGCACTGAGCTTAAGGTGGTCCAGGAAGGCATCCCGGCGGCCATCCCGGCTGAAATGTGCTATCTCGGCTGGCAGGACTCCCTGGAAAAACTGAAGAAGCTGGTAGAGCCAGAGATCCCGGATGGTAATTGATGTTGTTGCAGGGCTGGGAATAATACATTATATAACCACTACAATTCCGGCGCAGGTAAAGCTTGCGCCATTTTCTTTGGCAGGGAAATGTCGTTTGAACCTTAGCCTTTGCTAAAGCGGGTTATTTTAATTTTAAGCGCTATCCGTTTCGCGGGACTATAAGGACTCTGTGGGACATTTTATATTTTGCTAAAGATATTGCGTCCTATAGTTACCCCGCTGCATGAAAGAAATACAGGAAACAACTTTCAAACACCGGCAGCTTACAAATGATAACTTCAATGCCAAACAACATCGTACGGTATTTCACCTCAATAATGCGGCGTTGCTTTGCCGGCCGGGATCACTTCTTCTTTTTTCCCGCCGGTTTAAAAGGCACGGGATCATCTGCAGCCATCGTGAGCTGCGTGATGAGCACAACGTCGCTGCAGATGTATTCCAGCAGATCGGCAGGCGCTACGTCAATGGCCAGGGCGATCAGGTATAATTCTTCAGCCCTCAAATGGCTTCTTTCATTAAGCGTAAGCTCGTTCATCCGGGCTTTGGTGAGACCGGTTTTGCGGGCCACTTCGGCCTTGTTCACAGATTTTTGAGCAAGGTATAATCCGAGTTTTGTCATTGATTATTAACTTTTTCTGCACGACGGTTCATGCGAAAGATATAAAAGATAAAAAAAAATGAATAATTCTTTTTGTTTATAATATTTTTTACATACTTTAGATATGTTTTTCCATACCATTGATCAAAATAACCATCCCAATGAATAGCAGCTAACCCCCTAATATTTTCTGTCGTAAAGCGCATTTGCTTTATTCTCTGTGTTAAAAACTACGATCTTTTATGACAACGGGATAATAAGGCAGATCGCTCGCGTTCTTTCCTATATTTAAGGCTTGGCGTGGGCGTTCTTATTTCGTTGTCGGGTATCGTAGCCCTTTAGCACGGTAAGGACCAACCCACGTCTTTTTTTTACCCGCCGTAGTTTCAACGAAAACGGGTTACCGGCCGCCGTAGTTGTACAGCCGTTACCAAGGCTTTGGCTGTTTAAAAACGAAGGCAGGTTACGACAACATCAGTTGTACAGCGGTTCCCGAAGCTTTTGGCTGTTGAAAAAGCAAAGATGGGTTGCCGCCGGTTGGTCTCCCAACAATTCCTCACTTCAAAATTGCTTTATGAAAAACACCAGCACCAAACGCCAAAAGCCCAAACCCAGGTTCAAATGGCAAACCGGCGCCTATGCCCGCCATGCGGATTACCAGTTTATCATCCCCGAACAGTTCCTCATGCTGTGCAGGCTGATGGATACCCCTCCCCGCAATATGATCGTTGATTTTATGGATAACCTGGCCTGCGCCAGTTGGAAAAGAGAGGGCAGGGATGCAGCAAAGGAACACCTCATCAGCTATTTTATTGCGCATGGCTACGGGCAGCAGCATTATACCCAAACGGATATCCGCAGCATGTTCAAAGAAATGGACGCCCTGGGCATGTTGTTTCCCGCTCATGGCAGCATGAAAATGATTGACCGCTATTCCAAATGGCGCAAAAAGCAGCATCGCTACTGGTTTAAGCACTGGCATCGCAAACCGCGGCGCAGGCTAACCGAACATGCCGAACCATGAACGAGGTACTTCCATATACGCCATACAGCACAGCATTTGCCACACACAGGCATGCAGTGGTTAAGAGTATCGTAAAAGCTGCTGCTCCGGAAAGTATTCTTTTGCTGGGACTGAAAACCCAACACATAAAAGCGGAGAGCATTTTCAATAATGCGATCGGCAACACTACATCCATTGCAGACACCTGGCTGCTTGTATTGCTGGGCAGCTTTGGCAATAAAAGCCACAGGGAATGGCAGGATAAAATAGAAGCACATTGCAGTATGATCGTGCCCACCACTACTATCGTTATGGAAGCTGCTGTTTTTAAAGAACGGGTAATGCGTGAAGACCGGCTTGCTGCCCATGTATTGCAACAGGCTGAATGCCTGTACAGTATTGCCGATATGCCATACAATGAAATCACCAATGCCGAACCTGCCGGTTCGGGTGAAACGGGTTCTGTTTTAAATACGGGCATCAATAAGGCAAAAGAGTTTTTAGCGGGTGCAGAGCTTTACCTGGTGAGAAAGCAATATAATCTTTCGGCCTTCATGCTGCATCAGTCTGCAGAGCAGTCATTACTGGCGCTGCTGTCGGCAACAACAGGATTTTACGTTAATACACATAATGTGGAACGTCTGTTGCGCTATTGCAGCTTTTTAGCAGGTGCGCTAACAGCGTTGTTTCAACTTCAGCGGGAGGAGGACAAAAGGCTGATCAAACTATTGCAAAAAGCGTATATAGATACCCGTTATGGAAAAGATTACAGCATTCATCACAGCGACCTGCTGCAGCTTACCGAAAAGATAAGATGCATAGCAGATATTGTATCTTCCGCAGATAAGCAAATGATCAATACATTAACCCCAACAACAATGCCGCATGAAAAGCAATACCGGTGAGCGTGAACGGTTTCAGAAGCCGTTCTCCTTTTTAAGCCATACCAAAACAAGTCTGCCTGCCGCATTACAGGCGGTATTCCAAAATTTCCAGCCGGAAGATTTCTCCAGCAGGTTGAACCAGTGGCAACGCATGGCCCTGGCCAACGACCAAAGCGCTTATGATGCAGCCGCTGCAAGGGAAGACCTGATGGATGTAACGGATGTTTTGAAAAAGCTGGTGGAGTGCTGGCATATTATTTTCACAAAAAAGTTTTTAAAGAACAGCAGGTCTAAAACCAAACTGGAACGTTTGCAAAGAAAGATATTGGCACAACACGGCTTTGTTTATACATTAACAAAGGATGAGCAGGCAAAGCCCATGCTTTTTTTGCGCAGGTTTTGCCGTGTCTTTGACCGCGGCTATATTGAAACGGAGCTGCTGGATATGCTGGACGCTGTAATTACCTACAATGGCATAAATGAAAACGACAAAGGCAACCTTGTATTCTTTTACCAGCACCTGCTCTTCCTGGTGAAACTGTCTTATAAAATAAACAGGGCTAAACCCAGCCACTTAAAACAAACCCAGCATGTACAGCAATAACAACAGGGGTCGCATATCGGCAGAAGAGCTGTGGTATCTCTCCCAAGACGCAGTAGAACGCCCGCAAAAAGTGATCTATGAGTTTTTTGATGGCTACGGACTCGGCAGGACGCATGATATACTCTGGGAGATGCTCAAATGCACGCTCACGCATATTGACACCAACAATTACAGCGAAATTGACAGGGCAAACAGCTTTTACTTTTACGAGAAACTGCTTGAATTGCTGAAAGCGGATTACGTATTGTATCTGAAGATGAAGGAACGTTCCCGGGCATTTTAATGCTTATATCTAACGTGAATTTTAGAAAAAATATTCAACAGGTTGTAATACCGTTTTCCTGTTCATCAATAATTTCACGCGGTGTTCACAGCAAAGCAGCGTTCGCAATGCATTTTTCTTTGCGCACATCGCACGGCAACACCTCTTTGCCATAGAACCCTATCCCGGTTCCTATCCTGATGCGGTGGAATACAAAAAGGAAAACAAAAATGACGAGGTTTGGGTACAAACCTGGGATGTACCCAAAGGCGTGCATAAGGTTACCGGTGTAAAATTAGACGCAGCGGCGCATCGTTTGTACAGGCTTACAAAAGAGAACAAAATCAAAATGATCATTAATTATAGTAACAGAACTGTACTGGATGAAATCGGCGTTAGTTTTTCGAACAGAACCAATGGAAAGATCTACAACCATCACGAAAATATCAATACCGTACGTAAATCAATGTATGCTTACGAAAAAGGCGATTTTGATAAAGCGCTTAGCTTTTTTAGTGATGATGTCAGGTTTTACGATATCAATGACGAGTATGGAAAATACCTGAATAAAATAGAAGTAAAAGCCGACTGGCAAAAACTGTTTACTGATTTTGATATGAAATTTATTGAAATGATCGGATACCCCGATTACCTGGAATATGAAATGGATAATGGCCGTGAGGTATTGTCGTGGTGGAAGCTGCACCTGGTGCGCAAGTCAGATAAAAAAGCAATCATTCTTCCTACGCACATCAGCGATGGCTTTGATGAAAACGGCAAAATTGTTTCCGAAATCGTTTATTACAGTCAGAGCCTGCTGGCCAAATAAACTTAACTGCTCCGGATCCCTGTAGTAGCACCGGCATTTTTGTAATGCAGGATCCCATGAATGATCGTTCCGGCTTGAGTCAAAGCAATGGTAATTAATAATGACAAATATTGAGACAACAGAGCACCTGAAACGGGAAATCGGCATCTGCTCACTGGCATTGGCGGGTGTAAATATGGTGGTGGGTACAGGCATTTTTCCTGACTTGTCCCTTTTAGTGCGGTGGGAATAATTTGCCGACCAGCCCCCTC
>NZ_DAOMOZ010000290.1:0-5065 GCF_035444585.1 Agriterribacter sp. | reverse complement strand
TTTATGGTTTTTAATTTTTTGTTTATTGTTGTATTTTCTTCGGATTTAGCGCTTATGGCTTCGGATTTGAAATTTATTTGGTTCTTGTGATTTGGTTCTTGTGATTTATCTCCCGGCGCTTTGCGTTCAGATGCGGTGCTGACCCTCCTTCGTCGGGTGCCGACGGCATCTCAGGGTTTCGAAAGTTTATGGTTTTTAATTTTTTGTTTATTGTTGTATTCCCTTCGGATTTAGCGCTTAAGACTTCGGATTTGAAATTTATTTGCTTCTTGTTATTTACGATTTGGTTTTTTGCACTCCTTCGGGCTTTGTATTTTCAAGTATCTTCGCAGAAGCATAAAATTTCAGTGTATGAAAGTAGAACAGATATATACCGGTTGTCTGGCACAGGGTGCATATTATATTGAAAGTAAAGGCGAGGTGGCTATCATTGATCCGCTGCGCGAAGTAAAGCCCTACATTAAGAAAGCGGCGGCCAACAATGCTGCGATCAAATATGTTTTTGAAACGCATTTTCATGCCGACTTTGTATCCGGTCATATTGACCTGGCCGCCGAAACCGGGGCTACCATTGTATACGGTCCTACGGCAAAACCCAGGTTTGATGCTTATATAGCCAAAGACGGTGAAGTTTTTACTTTAGGAGATGCCAGGATAAAAGTGCTGCATACACCGGGACATACCATGGAAAGTGCCTGTTACCTGCTGACAGACGAAAAGGGAAAGGAAAAGGCTTTGTTCAGCGGGGATACCCTGTTTATTGGTGATGTGGGGCGGCCCGACCTGGCACAAAAAATAAGCCATGAGCTCACGAAAGAAAAATTAGCAGGATATTTATATGATTCATTGCACGATAAAATACTTCCGTTGCCCGACGATATAATTATTTACCCGGCTCATGGTGCAGGTTCGGCATGCGGTAAAAATATGAGCGCGGAAACCACCGACACATTAGGCAATCAAAAAAAATACAACTATGCGCTTCAACCCATGAGCAAAGCCGAATTTATTGCCGCGGTAACGGAAGGATTAACACCCCCGCCGGCATACTTCCCTAAAAATGTGCTGATGAATGTGCAGGGCTACGAAAGCATAAACAGTGTGCTGGAGCATGGTACACAGGCGCTGAGCCCCGATGCTTTTGAAGCCGCCGCCAACGAAACAGGTGCATTGATGCTGGATACGCGTTCGCCGCAGGACTTTGCAAAAAGTTTTATACCCAACTCGGTGAACATCGGGATCGACGGCAATTTTGCGCCCTGGGTTGGTGCACTCATCACAGATATAAAACAGGAGATCCTTATTGTAGCCGATGAAGGCAGGGAGGAGGAAATTGTGACCCGTTTGGCGCGTGTAGGCTATGATAACGCTATTGGCTACCTCAAAGGGGGCATAGCAGCCTGGCAAAAAGCAGGTAAGGAAACAGACAGCATTGAAAGCATTTCTGCGGGTGAATTGGACAGGCGCATGCAGGCTGAGCCCGATCTTTCTGTTATTGATGTGCGCAGAGAAGAAGAATATACAACAGGGCATCTGCAGGGTTCAAAGAATCTTGCGCTGGACTATATAAATGATCACATCGGGGAAGTAGAAAAAAATAAAACGGCTTACGTGCATTGTGCGGGGGGATACAGGAGCATGATATTCAACTCCATTCTCCGTTCCAGGGGATTTCATAACCTTGTAGACATACAGGGCGGCTTTAAGGAGATAGAAGCATCCGGGAAATTCAATATCACCGGTAACGCGACCCCTGTTCCGGGAGAAAAACAGGGAACAGGGAGTTAGAAGAGTGAATGGCGGATTGTGAGAGATGAAGTTGGTAAACGAACGACCGCTCAACCTATCGCAATCCACTTCTATCCTCTCCTCAATAATGCCATCTTACAAAAGCTTCCATTGCTGCATATTTAATAAGTCCCAGCCGGGCATACAGGTCGGCTGTATTGGCATTGCGCTCTTCCGCCCGTTGCCAGAACTCACGGGCATCAGTGCCCTGGAAAGGAACAGAATCTTTTTGCGACTGGTGTATGAAAATCCCAAAGCGCTTTTTGAGCACCTGTTCCGGGCTCATGGGTATTGCCATCTCTATCTCGGTAATGTCCCATTCCTGCCACGCGCCTTTATACAGCCATACCCAGCAGTCTTTTACCCATTCATCTCCCGCGGCCTTGATCCTTTTAAGCGATTCAAAAACAATTTCCAGACATACTTTATGCGTACCATGCGGGTCGGCAAGGTCGCCGGCGCAATACACCTGCTGTGGCTTTAATTCACGCAACAGCTTCATGGTGAGCTGCACATCCTCTTCGCCCATCGGCTTTTTTTCAATAGTGCCTGTTTCATAAAAAGGCAGGTTCTGAAAATGGGCCCGCTCATCTCCAATGCCTACATACCGGCAGGTTGCTTTGGCCTCACACCTGCGGATAAGTCCTTTAATATCCCTTATATCGGCAGTGTCTGTTTGCCGGGATTTTTTTTGTGAAAAATATTCCCGCGCCTGCCTTGATATTTCTTTCGATTTTTTGCTGTCGATGCCAAACATATCCTCAAATCCTACTGCAAAGTCGAGAAAGCGGGTCACAAATTCATCGGTAACCGCAATGTTGCCTGATGTTTGATAGGCCACATGCACTTCATGCCCCTGGTCGTGCAGGCGCTGAAAAGTTCCGCCCATAGAAATGATGTCATCATCGGGGTGGGGGGAAAAGATCACTACTTTTTTAGGGTAAGGTATTGAGCGTTCGGGATGCTGGGGGATATCCGAATTGGGTTTGCCGCCGGGCCAACCTGTTATGCTATCGCGCAGCATATAAAATACCTGCAGGTTAATTTCATATACATCGCCTTTCTCTACCAGCAGATCACCCAAACCGTTATCGGTATAATCGCTGTTGGTTAAGCTCAATACGGGCTTGTTTAATTTGATGGCTGTACTGATCACCGCTCTGCGGATAAGCTTGGGCGTCCATTCGCAATCGCCGGTAAGCCAGGGCGATTTGATACGGGTAAGCTCTGAGGCTGCAAGTTCATCCAGAATAAAAACGCAATTGTCGTGGTGCTGCAACAGGGAGGCTGGGTTGGATTCCGTAATATTGTCTTCTGCTGCCGCTTTTATCACCGGAGCTTTAAACTGCCCCCAGGCCATCAATAATATTTTTTTGGCTTTCATAATGGTGCTTATACCTGCTGTAACAGCCAGGCGGGGCACCTGCGAAATATTGGCGAATTCATACGAATTGGCTAACCGCGTTGAGTTTTCAAGCGTTACCAGCCGCGTTTTGGAATATACACTCGATCCGGGCTCATTAAACCCTATATGTCCGTTTACGCCGATGCCCAGTATCTGCAGGTCAATCCCGCCTGCCTCATCAATCATTTGTTCATAACGGGCACAATATTGCTTTACATCTTCCTTTGGCCATTCTCCGCTGGGTATGTGGCAGTTGCTTTGGTCTATATCAATATGATCAAAAAGATTAGCCTTCATGAAGCGGTAATAACTCTGCAGGGCGTTCTTATCAATGGGATAATATTCATCCAGGTTAAAGGCTATTACGTTTTTAAAGCTTATGCCTTCTTCCCTGTGCAAACGTATCAGCTCGGCATACAGCGTTTTTGGCGTAGAGCCGGTTGCCAGTCCCAAAACACAGGGTTTGCCCTGCAATTGCCGCTCTTTGATAAGGTTGGTAACTTCGCGGGCCGCAAACTGAGATCCTGCTTTAAAATCGGGGAATATCTGGCAGGAAATTTTCTCGAAAGAATCAACCATACTCATGATCAGTTAGAATTTAGATATTTTAATTATTTAAATAATAATGCATGGGAAGGAAACTGCAAGATAGGAGTAAAAACCCAATCATTTTATATCGGTCAAAATTTTGGACAAACGTTTGTGGATGGTTATCTTTATTGTGGCTTCCGCCGTAAACCCCTGCAGAATAAATACCAACGGTATACCTAAAATATTTGCGTATGAAACACTTATCACAGTATGCCCGCCGGGCTACGATCGTATTATTGTTTTCAGCAGGGCTCTTTGTGCCGAGGAGCTTTTCTCATGAACATGCTGATCCGGACATACTGAACGGCTCCTGGCACAGCGCCGATGGCAGCATTGAGCAGAGCCTTATCGTGGCAGACGGTTATTGCATGCTTACAAAATACGACAAAACCAATAAAAGGTTCATACACAGCTTCGGCGGACCGCTTACTGCTGAGGGCAACAAAATCAGCCTTAAAGTGGAATTCAACAGCAGCGACAAAGCCCAGGTGGGCAAAAAAATGGAATACGATTTTTCAACCGGTAACAATATACTGACCAGCAATATAGGCGGAACAAAAACGGAATGGCAGAGAACCGACGACGGAAAAGGTGAGTTGGCCGGCAACTGGCGGATCACACAGCGAAAACAGGGCGATAAAATGGCGGACATCCCCCTGCGTGCCAGGCGAACCCTGAAATTGTTAACCGGAACGCGTTTTCAATGGGCTGCCATTAATATTGAAACGGGCGAATTTTCCGGAACAGGCGGCGGCGCATATACTTTTGCCAACGGGAAATATACAGAGCATATTGAATTTTTTTCACGCGATAATACCAGGGTCGGTGCTTCGTTGAGCTTTGATGGAAAAGTTGAAGACGGAAACTGGATCCACTCCGGCTTAAGTTCCCGTGGCGATCCGATATATGAAATATGGTCGAGGATAATATGATCGGGGATGAAGTAGGGAGGGAAAAAATTCAAAGAACCGAATAAAATTCAAATCCGAAGGTTTTAATTTCGAAATCCGAAGGAATACAACGATAAACTAAAAATCGTAAACCTCAATTCCGGAATCCGGGGTGATGTGCAATCCATAAACGATAAGCCGGGATCTAAAACGAACATCCCTGCACCTGAAACCTGAGACCTGAAACCTGAGACCTGAAACCTGAGACCTGCAACCTGCAACCCGAAACCTGAATCAATTTCATCCCCCCTTCTCTTTCCGCATCGAAGAAGCCCTCACCTCCATTGTAGTTTTTAGTTCAATGGTTTTGTACTGGTGCTGCAGGGTATTG